>JBAXNB010000071.1:0-11813 GCA_037134015.1 Betaproteobacteria bacterium
ACGTTAAAAGCATCCCCTACAAAAGCAACCCCATGTCCATCACCGATTTGATGGGCGGACAAATCGATTTCATGTTCACCGATGCAGCAACAGGTGTGCCACAAATTCAAGCCAACAAGCTCAGAGCTTTGGCCGTGAGTGGACCAAAGCGTCTGCACTCTATTGCCAACGTACCCAGCATGGAAGAGGCTGGCATCAAGGGCTACGACATGTCCTATTGGAATGCCGTTTACTTACCTGCTGGCGCCCAGACCCAGATTGTCAACAAACTCAACGAGATGTTTTTAAAAGCCTCCACATCCAGTGCGGTTCAAAACTACTTGAACTTCACCAGTGGTGAAGCCGCACTGTCAACGCCAGAGGGCCTGGCTCAATTTCAGGCCAGTGAATCAGCGCGTTGGGGTAAAGTCATCCGGCAAGCGGGCATAGAGCCTGAATGATGAAACGCTTCAGTCTTTGACCTCAGCCAAAAGCTTGTTTTCTAAAAGCTTTTTATCTTCGCTGCGAAATCCAGCATGAATGAACACGACCTTGCCCTGAGGGTTGATGAGGTAGGAGGTGGGCATGCTCTTTAAATTCATTTTTCTAGCTAACTCTCCTTTGGGGTCAAAGGACAAAGCAAATTTAGCTGGATTTTGAATCAAGAAACGCTCTGCATCGTTTTTTTTGACATCCACATTGACCGCGATGATTTGAATATTTTTACCTTGTAATTTCAAATGCATGTCGTTCATGAAAGGAAAGGATTGGCGACAAGGCACACACCAAGAGGCCCAAAAGTCCAAATAAATCCACTTGCCTTTCAAGTCAGACAAGCTTTGAGCTTGTGAAAAGCCGGGAATTTCAAAGTCAGAGACATTGTCACCGAGTTCAATGGCTTGAGCGCTCAAAGAGGAAAGTACGCCAAGGATTCCAGCCAGGTAACACCTAAGCCTCCAATGCTTTAAAAAAATAAACATGGCACTGATACTCTCTCTAAAGGGTATAACCTGTGTAAGCCATACCTGATTGAGGCAAGCCCATGGCTGTGATGTTGACCAAATCGGCTGCCATGACTCCTAGAGAAGCAACTGTTTGCTTACCCTGATCCAACATCAAAACAAATGGCGCCGCCTGTTGTGCCGTGTGTGCGCCCACCACATTGGTGTACAACAAGTCGACAATTTGTTGGTTCGATGCATTGGGCATGGCGGCAGAAAGAGCCAACGCGATGATGTTGGAAAATTTCGTCGCGGACGTGGATTTGACATCTTGATCTAAAAATTTCAAACCTATGCCAACATAATCTGGCCTTTGGGTCACCGTTGCTGCACCAAATACAGCCGCTATGGTCTTGGCAACCAGTGTTGCATTCCCATTGTTTGCAAAATCCAGTGCAACACTCTTGTCTTTGAATTGAATTCGGTTGATGTTTTCAAACGCATACAAACCCGTTCCATCACTGGCCAAAGCTTTGTAGCCCGTTGCAGTTTGAGTCAGTGGCAATGCATTTGCATTCTTTCCCCACAAAGACACATTGTTGATGCCATCAAACAATGCCACTGGATTGCCACCAATACCCAAAAAATCATGTTTGTCATTGAAGGTCAGCACCTCCATGTTTTTCAAGGTCAAATAGGTCGCTGAACTCGCTCCAGAAACAGTGTCCACTTGAACGGAACCGTTGGCGGCATTGACAATGAAATAATCCGCTTTGACAGAAGTGCCTAGGCTCAGGGTATCGATGCCTGCAAGGCCGTCAATGATCAATGAGCCACCAACCCCAGCACTGATCACTCTTGTGTCGTTGGAGTTGGTCAATGTCGCGGTTTGAGTAGTTGAGGCCATAAATAAGGTGTTTTGAACCTAAGCTTAGTCAAATGAATGGGAAATGCCAAACTGGATGCTTTTGGCGGCAAATGGGTCCAGGCCGGCACTACCTTGACCCAAGAGTCGCCATCCCGCTCTTTGTTGATATTGTTCAACTTTCAAGTCGATGGTGGTATCTTGGCGGATCAATTTGGAGACCTTCAATCCATAGGTGTGGGCACCAAAAGCTGACATGCGTTGGTCCTCGGTATAGTGAGACGCATCCAATGAAGGACTTGGTGGAAATGGCGATCCAGAGCTGTCCGCGTTCACAAAGAATCTGGCCGCAGACTGCGTGTACAAACGTACATAAGGCATGACGGTCCATTGGTTGGCGTAAGGCTTGATGTACTCGACGTTCAAGGTGTGAGACTGAATGCCCCAACTGTCGTCGTAGTAACGGTAAGACATTCTGAGCGTGGTTTGTCGACCTTCAAAGTGATGGTTCCATTTTCCCAACAAGGTGTTGTGTGTCCTGTGTCTGGGTCGCAAGTCAAAGACTTTGTAGGGATCGGAGAAATACCCTTGACCTACATAATGGCCGACTTGAACTTGCGCAATGTCGTGCACCCCCATGACTTGCGTCACACCCGCAATCAGATCCAAGGATTGTTTGGTCTCATTGGCAACTATGCGATTGGTGGGGTTGATTTGATCGCTGTTGGTGGACACCCCTGCGTTCCAAGTGGTGTTTTTACTTTCACTTGATTGGGTGAAAGCGTAAAAGATGCCTTTGGACAAATAATCGGCCTCTTTAGAAAAACTGCCCCCATAGGTTTGTGTGCCCAACGCGTCATAGTGGGTGGCGCTGAGTTCAATCGCATGACGTTGATCACGCATCTTTCTCAAAGCTTGGGTGTGGTAGGCCGGAGAGGCACCGGAGATGGTATCGGTTGTGTAGGTCGAAGACATGGACCACTCATTGGACACAGGCTTCATGAGCAACAAGGCCGGCGCTTTCACGCGAATGCGTTCATTGCCAGGCTGACTGTCGACATAATCCAAATATTTGAAGGCCACCAATCCACGCTCTGGTGCACTTTCAGCCAAGGCCAAGCTTGGTGCGCCCAAAAATTGAAGACCCATGGCAGCCGCCATCAATCCTAGACCCAAGGACGGTGTGCCATCCTTGCTGTGAGGAGCGGTGTGAGGAGCGGCGTGAGGAGCACCAGTTTTAGTTGCATCCACAACCACCCCCTCCTACACCAGCGCCACCAAAGGAGCCCTCTTTGCTGAAGTAGGTGTGTTCCGTGAAGTTTTGATCCAGCACATCGGCATCAAAGCTCATTTCTGGTTTTGCCAAAAACCCTTTCTGCCAAGGGGAGACGGGAGTGATCAGTGCGCAAGAGGAGAGGCAAGCCGCAAGGGAGAAACAGCTGATCCCTTTTGCGACTGACAAGATGCTACGGCCATTGAACACATCAAACCCCTTTTTCTTGCCACCCCAATGAAAAACAATTCAAGCCTACCAAGGTCAAGAGAATACCATCTTCGCTAGCTTTAAAAGGCTCCAAAGCGTAAAGATGTGCATCAACGCCTCAACTGTCAAAGAAATGTCACAGCTTTAGACCAAGGCCACCTGCAAGGGGTCGTATGAATAAAGCCACTCGGCTCTTGATTTGGTCAGGTCTTGATCTGCAAACGCCTTTTTCATGGCATCCAAATCCTCTATGCGGTACAAGCCGCGGCTTTGCGTGGAGCCAATGACAATTTTGGAGGTTCGCTCAATTCGGTTGCGCTGAAAAAGTTGCAGGGCATCGGTCACGCTCGAGCTCTGCTCAAGGCATCTGGCAATGACTGCAGCGTCTTCGATGGCCATGGCCGCTCCAGAGGCCATGTAAGGTAAAGTCGGGTGTGCAGAGTCCCCAAGAAGCGTTGCTCTTTGAGTGGACCAGTTGGTCACCGGAGGACGGTTGTTCAAGGCATAACGGTAACAAGCCTCTTTGTCCATGGCGTCGATCACCGTTTGGATCATGGGATGCCAACCCTCATAGTCACGCTTTAACTCCTTCCAAGGTCTCTTTTGCGTCCATGACTCCTCCTCGGGTTGATCGTGCTCGACCAAGCCCACAAAGTTCATCAATGCGCCGGCTCTTAAGTAATACATCACTGCATGCTTTTTAGGACCACACCAGACCGTGGAGACCGTTTCCATGATGTCTTTAGGTAACTTTTCAATGGCAATGAGCCCACGCCAAGCAACATCTCCGGTGTAACTCACTGTGGTTTGACCCAGAATTTGGGCTCGAATGGCCGACTTGATGCCATCGGCACCGATGAGCACATCACCTTCTATGAGTCGGCCATCCGCCATCTTCAAAGTCACGCCCTGATCGGACTCTTCGTAACTCACCGCCTTGGCATTGAGCTCGATGCAATGGGGATCCATGTGGCGAACTGTTTTGGCCAAAAGTTCATGCAAATCAGCCCTGTGCAAGTGGAAATAAGGAGCGCCAAATGCCTCCTCATGAGATTGACCCAAGGGAATTCTGTGCATCAATTCGGCTGTATCAAAACGTCTGTACTCAAAGGCCTGTGGGCGAACTGCAAAAACATCCAATTCATCCTTGAGACCCAGGTCGTAGAGGACCTTGACCGCGTTGGCGCTGCTTTGAATGCCAGCGCCAACCTCGGCCAAGACACTGGCTTGTTCGTAGACTCGCACAAAGAAGCCTCTTTTGAGCAACTGTGCAGCGGCTGTGAGGCCCCCAATGCCAGCACCCACCACAATGACCCTCAGATCTTGTTTTTTCATATTGAACACCCTGTAAGTAGATTTATTTTAATGGCCAGTCGAAGACCGTGAAGAATCAACATGAAAAATATTCGACTGCTTTAGAATAGATGTATCACTTGTCGAATGCACCCAGGTTGAAAAAATGCGTTCGCCATGGGATCGAATTTCAAGACCTTAAGGAGATCAGGCTTTGAGCAACATTGGTTTTTTCGATTCTGGCTTGGGCGGGCTCTCCATTCTGGAATTGGCTTTGGATCAATTGCCCCATCACGATTACGTCTATTTGGCCGATACGGCACACAATCCTTATGGTGAAAAAGAAGGCGCCTGGATCCGGGATCGTGGGTTGGCCCTTGTTGAACATTTGAGCCAAGTCAGGGGATGCAGCACCATTGTCGTGGCTTGCAACACGGCAACGGCCGAGGCCATACAAGACATTCGTTTGCACTTCCCCGATTTGAGGGTCTTGGGTGTTGAGCCCGGCATCAAACCCGCTACGCTTCAAACCAAAACCAAAAGCATTGGCATTTTGGCCACCAAGGCAACGCTTGAAAGCAAAAAGTTCAACGATTTGATCAGCACCATGCCATCTGGTTTTGATTTTTTAAAAATACCGGGTACGGGTTTGGTTGAATTGATCGAGGAGACGTCTAGCGATCCGTTTCAAATTCAAAAGTGGTTAGAGACGCATTTGCTTGAATTTCGCTCAAGCCAAGCTGACACCCTGGTGCTTGGGTGTACGCACTACCCCTTTATCATTGACTTGCTACAAAACCATTTAAGTCCCCACATTCAGCTGATTCACACCGGACAGGCGGTGGTGAACCACCTCTCAAGCCATCTTCACCAAATGGATGTCTCTTTGGATGCGAAGATCTCTTGCGGATCCTTGCTTTTGCTCTGTAACGTTGACGCAAGTTTGTTGTTGAGCAAGGCCCAAAAGCTTTTAAAAAACAAAGCCATGGCCCATGCAAGCACTGAGTTTTTAAAACTCTGAGATCACAAAGCTTAAATCCTTACCCTTGCCTTTGCCCACGCCTTCATCAGCACCCCCTTTAAGAATACAAAAGGATTAACTCCCGTTTTGCGACGCGGAAGAAGAGACGCTTATAATGTATGATAAATTTTAAATTATTCATACTACATTTCATGGGATGCTGGTGGCTGCTAAAACAATGCTCAACAAGAAACACTTTTGCGCATGGGCTATAGGCTGGTGTGTCAGCTTGGCGTTTGCGCAAAGCATGACGGGCATCAAAGTCACACAGGCACAGATTCAAGACATTGAAATTCTTGGGCACTACGACAACTCCCTTGGAAGCTCCGAGTCGGCTTCCAAAGGGGTGATCAGCTCAGAGGTTCTTGTGAGCAGGGCGCTGCTGCGACCCGCTGAAATCCTGGAGTACATCCCAGGCATGGTCGTCACCCAACATTCGGGAGACGGGAAAGCCAATCAATACTTTTTGAGAGGCATGAACTTGGACCATGGCACTGACTTTGCTACCACCTTGAACGGCATGCCCATCAACATGCCCACCCATGCCCACGGTCAAGGCTACAGCGATCTGAATTTTTTGATCCCCGAATTGGTCAACCAAGTTGAATACAAAAAGGGACCCTACTATGCAGAATCAGGCGACTTCTCCTCCGCTGGCTCGGCGCACATCACCTACCGCACGCGACTAAAAGAAGCCTTCTCAGAGCTCAGTCTAGGCCTTCATGGTTACCAGCGTGCTGTTGCGGCCAACACGACCACGCTCAACGACAGCCTTCATCTGATCTCGGCCATTGAGCGCATGAACAACAACGGCCCCTGGACCACGCCAGAGGGACTGAGAAAAACCAATGCACTCGTCTCCTTGTCTGAGGGCAGCAAGAGCAATGGCTGGTCAGGCCTTTTTTCTGCCTACCAAGCCCATTGGAACTCCACCGATCAAATTCCCTCTCGTTTGCTGGGTGAACGTCAGTACCAAGGCCAAGCCTTTGGCTTGTTTGATGCTTTGGACCCAAGCGATGGCGCCAAAACGAGTCGCCTTAGCCTGTCAGGCGAATGGCAACATTTAAGCAAAACGCACATCGACAAAATCAACTGGTACAGCATTTACTCTGATCTGAACATCTTCTCCAACTTCACCTACTTCACCGACCCCGTGAACAGGCCTTATGGTGATCAGTTCCAACAGTTTGAAAAAAGAAATGTCATGGGCGGCGCCCTCAGCAGGAGTTGGCTCTTTAACGATCAAAACCCCTATGCCTTCATCAACACCTTGGGTCTTCAGCTAAGGCAAGACCACATCCGTTTGGGATTGAACAACACTGCCCAACGCACGCTCATGCAACATGTGCGCGATGACCGCGTCAAACAACTTCAAATTGGCGTCTTTGCAGAAAATGAAATGTATTGGCAAGAATGGCTCAAAACCATTGTCGGACTGCGCTTTGATCAAATCGATCTTCAGGTCAACAGTTCTCTTTTGCCACAAAATTCTGGCTCAGCTCAAAGCATGAAGACCTCCCCGAAGTTTTCATTGGTCTTGGGGCCTTGGCAGAGAACTGAATTCTTTTTCAACCATGGACAAGGTTTTCACAGCAACGATGCCAGAGGCGTCACCGCGAAATTTGACCCCTTGAGCAAACAAGCCATCGACCCCGTTCCTGGACTGACCTCTTCAAGAGGGCAGGAAATAGGTGTTAAAACACAAAGCATCAAAAACCTTCAATCCACTTTTGCCATTTGGAGGTTGAACTTTGCCTCAGAGCTCTTTTACAACGGAGAAACTGGCACGACCCAGCCCGGACGTCCGAGTGAGAGAAAGGGCGTTGAGATGGCACACCACTGGACTCACTCTGAGCAACTGGTGTTGGATGCAACGCTGGCTTGGACCAAGGCCAGGTATGCGGACCAGGATCCAGCAGGCAACTTTATCCCCAATGCAGTCGATAAAGTGGCCAATCTATCTTTGAGTGTGCGTCACATAGGCCCATGGTCAGGCTCTTTAGGCATTCGCTACATTGGCTCTGCAGCGTTGATAGAAAACAATAGTGTACAGTCCTCGCCAAGCGTCACAACGAACTTCAGAGTTTCAAAAAAAATCAACCCTCAAACAGACATCACCCTTGACATCCTTAACTTGTTGAATCGCCACAACAATGACATTGCCTATTATTACAATTCACGCTTGAACGGCGAACCTTTGTCAGGTGTGGACGACTTGCATTTGCACCCCAGTGAATTGAGGACCTATCGAATCAGCACAAAAATCAAATTCTAAAGTCGTCCGCAGGACATGCATCAGCCCCGATGGGCTGATCAACATCGCCCATGCAGCTCTACCAAGACACGGCTTGGGTGAAGACAAGGGCAGCTTGCTTGCAATAAGCATCGCTCGCAAAGTCTGAATTCTTTGTAAAAATTAGCCTTCAGCTGGAAATAATTAAGATAAATGTGTTTTTAAACTGCCTTTTGCTAAATAAATAGGCTTTGGATGTTGATTTATAGATTGAATACCCTAAAATTTAACCCAACGTGAACTTTTTATTCAACCAGCAAATGGGTTCTCAGATTCATCAAACACCAAAGATGGACGTACCCTTTTGAAAACTAGGAAACTTCAATGGCAACTTATCCGATAGTTCAAGACAAAATCAACACCAATCAGATCAATCCCATGAACGATTCACGGATGGGAGAAAAAACCACCAACATCCATATTGGTGAAGGCGTTGTCATCAAAGGCTCTATCACCTTACCAGGACATGCAACAGTCAATGGTTCTGTGGATGGCGAATTGAGAGCTGGAAGTCTTGAAATCGGTAAAACGGGTGAAGTCATTGGAAAAGTATTTGCCAATCGAATCAGTGTCTCTGGCATCTTGAACGATGAAATCCATTGCAAAGAACACTTTCACATCAGCTCAACTGGTCGTGTCACTGGCAATTTAGAATACTCAGAAATTGAGATTGACCGAGGTGGTAAATTCATTGGTGACATGAAAGAAATCAAGTAAGGTCATAGACACTTGGTCTAGCCTGCCTCCACGGTCGCTGTTGTGACCTGTGATTGACAGTCAAAGATACGCCGACTCATCACAGGTGGGTTGGCGTTTTTTTATGGGCATCACAAAAATGAAATCATTTTTCAAGAACAACTTACCTTTCTTTAAAGTTCTTCAGTTTTTATGGCCTGTGCTGTTCGGACTTTTTTGGGCCATGCCGGTGATGGGGCAATTTCCGCAAAAGCCCATTCGGGTGATCGTGCCGCAAGCTTCAGGCAGCGCCAGCGATGTCACCGCAAGGATGCTGGTTCATGAATTGAGCCTCTCACTGAACCAAAGCGTCTTCATTGATAACAAGCCTGGTGGTGGTTTTACCATCGGCCTTGACTTACTTGCCAAGGCTGCTCCTGACGGCTATACACTTGGTGTAGGCCCTGTGGGCGCGATGGCCATCAGTCCCAACATGATGAGCAAGATGCCCTATGACATCGAACGAGACTTTCAACCCATTGCACTGATCACTCGTGGGCATCTGCTCTTGGCCGTTTCACCACAATTGCCCGTGAACTCAGTGGCCGAATTGATCACCTACGCTAAAAAATATCCCAACAAACTCTCTAATGCCTCTTCTTCAAACGGGTCACCTGGACATGTTGGAGGTGAGCTTTTTAAATTGTTGAGCGGCACTCAAATCACGCACATTCCCTACAAAGGAGGTGCCATGGCCATCAACGACCTGATGTCGGGACAAGTAGACATGATCTTTGAGAGCCTCAACTCCATCTCTGTCCAAGCCAAAGCTGGTAAGGTCAAAGCGTTGGGCGTGAGTGGTGCCCACCGCTCTCCAGCATTTCCCAACATCCCAACCATTGCAGAGGCTGGGGTACCCGGTTACGAGGCACCGACTTGGATTGGCGTCTTTGGCCCGGCAGGTACTCCTAAGAACATTGTCGACAAACTCAACCAATCCATCAACCAAGTCATCGCCTCCACCGCATTCAAAGAGCGCTTTGGCGCCATTGGTGATGAGCTCGCCGGGGGTTCGGCTGAAGAGTTGGGCGAATTCATGAAGCAAGAGCTGCAAAAATGGAAAGAGGTCATCAAAAAATCCGGCGCGAAATTTGATTGACTCTTTTGAGATCATGCGCTCCATGCTGACGAGGTAAAGGGAAAACGATAGCTCCTCTGGTCGCCAATGATCAGCACAATGGAGTTCACCTGAATGAGGTTTCCTCGAAGGTTTTGTGTCTGAACTTGCAAGTCCTTGGATCACATCAAGGGGTCAGAGCAACACCGCCATCAATGATCAAAATCCAAGAGTTTGAAATGAATCGTTTTTGTCTTCGCTTTTTGCTGGCCTTTTGCCTCCCAGGCCTGATCGTCTCTCTTTCATGGGCGCAAAATTTCCCCACCAAACCCATCAAGATCATCGCGCCCTTTGCAGCGGGTGGCCTTGCCGATACGCTGGCCAGAACACTTTCAGAAAAACTCTCACGCGCCTTGAACCAACCCGTCATTGTTGAAAACAAAATGGGCGCAGGGGGGAATGTGGGGGCCGATGCAGTGGCCAGGGCCGAGGCTGATGGGTACACCTTGATGATGTCCTCGGCTGGCATACTGACCATCAATCAATTTCTCTACCCAAGCATGAGTTTTGATGCAAACACTGCCTTCGCACCCATTGCTTTGGTCGCAGACATGCCCATGATTTTGGTGGTGCGAAAAGATCTTCCTGCTCGCAATCTCAGTGAGTTTCTGAGTTTGGCCAAAAACACACCTGGCGGTCTCTTTTACGGCTCACCTGGCAATGGCACCACAGGGCATCTTGGCATGGAGCTCTTTATGCATGCCACATCCTTAAAACTGCAACATGTCCCCTACAAAAGTGCCGCTGAAGCGGTACAAGCAGCGCTTGCTGGTCAAACGACCTCCATGTTTGACAATCCACCCACGATCATGGCCCACATCAAATCAGGCAACTTGAGGGCTTTGGGTGTTGCCAGCAAAGAGCGAATGGCCCAACTGCCAGATGTGCCCACGCTGATGGAGGGCGGCATCAGCAATTTTGAAGCGTCCTCTTGGTTTGGGTTGGTCGCGCCGGCCAAAACGCCCAAGCCCATCATCGACAAACTGTCTGTAGAAACTGCAAAAGCTCTCAAAGACCCGGAGCTTCAATCCAAGTTTTATCAAGCTGGCGCCAAACTCATTGGCAATTCGCCTGAGCAATTCTCACTGATCATTGCAGAAGATAAAATTCGGTGGGAAAAAGTCATCAAAGCAGCCAACATCAAGTTGCAATAAGTCTTTCTCCCAGATCACTGCCCTTTAATTCCAAGCTGCGATATGCCTTCAACGAACCCTTTGGCTGAACACACCTACAAGCTTTCAAACTTCAAATTCCAAAACGGTCAAGTCATTGATGAATTAAAAATTCACTACTTCACTCTTGGAGAGATTAAACGTAACGAAAAAGGCCAAGTTTGCAACGCCGTTTTACTTTTACACAACACGACTGGATCGGCCAAGGAGTGGCTTGAGCAGGATTTAGGTGGTGAACTTTTTGGGCCCGGTGAGGTACTTGATAGCCATCAATATTTTCTCATCATTCCCGATGCCATTGGATTTGGTGACTCCAGCAAACCCAGCCAGGGACTTAAAACAAGCTTTCCTAATTACCGATATGTCGATATTGTGAATGCCCACCATTCGCTGATCGTCCATGGACTTGGCATCGACCATCTCCAACTGATATTGGGCTTGTCCATGGGGGGTATGCTCACTTGGATGTTTGGATACATGTACCCCCATTTTGCTCAGTCCTTGTTTCCAATTGCCACCCAGCCTGGTCCGATGAGCGGTCGCAACTGGATACAAAGGCGCATCTCCATTGAAGCCATCAAAAATGACCCCGAATGGAACCAGGGGTACTATGCAAACAACCCTTCACGCTTTGTTTTTACAGCGCCCTTTGGGGGCTTGATGGTTCAAAGTGTTGAACGCCTTCAAGCAGCTGCACCCAACAGAGCAGCCGCCGATGCGCTTTATGAAACCATGGTGGAACGTGCAAAAAAAACCGATGCCAATGACCGCCTTTATCAACTAGAAGCTTCCTCTGATTATGACCCTAGCCCTCACCTGAAAGAAATCAAAGCGCCCTTGATGGCCATCAACTTTGAGGACGACGAGCTCAACCCGCCACAGCTTGGGATTTTAGAAAAAGGAATTCTTGAAGT
>JBAXNB010000072.1:0-11652 GCA_037134015.1 Betaproteobacteria bacterium
GGACTATCAATCCACCATGGGCGCCTTTGTTGGCAAAATCAAAAACGACAACGGCAAAGGTGTGATGGTGGACTACCGCTACATGGACGGTGCGCGTTTCCAGCCCAGCAGCGATGAGGTCAAAAAACTTCGCGCACCAGACTGATTCTTCAAAGACCATGTCATCCTTGAAGGACTGAGAGAACCCCATGGAGTTGTCCTCCTTTGTTGTCCAATTTATCAACGGTCTGGCCCAAGCGTCCTCCTTGTTTTTGGTGGCAGCTGGCCTGTCTTTGATTTTTGGTGTGTCCAGAATTGTGAACTTCGCGCATGGCTCTTTTTTCATGCTCGGTGTCTACATCGCTTACACCTTGACCGAGGTGTGGGGACGGGCATGGGGCTTGGGTTGGAGTTATGGGCCCTTGGTGCTGGCGACAGCTGGCGTGGTGGGCATCTTGGGTGCGCTCATAGAGATGGTTTTTTTGCGACCCATGTACAAGTCACCTGAGATCTTTCAGCTCCTAGGCACCTTTGCATTGGTCTTGATCTTCAAGGATGTGGCGCTTTGGCTTTGGGGGGCAGAGGACTTGATGGGTGCTCGAGCCCCTGGTTTGAGTGGCGCCGTTGAGATCTTAGGTCGACGCGTTCCAAGCTATGATTTGTTTTTGATTTTGGTGGGCCCTCTTGTGCTGGGCGTCTTGTGGTGGATCTTGAAACGCACGCGTTTTGGGGTGCTCATCCGAGCGGCCAGTCAAGACCGCGAGATGGTCGGTGCTTTGGGTGTTGATCAGAGTAGGCTTTACACCGCTGTCTTTGCCCTTGGGTGTGCCTTGGCGGGCTTGGCAGGCGCCCTGCAGTTGCCAAGAGAGCCTGCCAACTTGAATTTGGACATGGTCACCATTGGGGAAGCCTTTGTGGTGGTGGTGGTGGGAGGCTTGGGTTCGATGCCGGGTGCTTTCGTCGCGGCCGTGCTCATTGCTCAGATCAAGGCGCTGTGCATTGCACTTGGAACACTGGAGGTCGCGGGCATCTCCTTGGTCTTTTCTAAACTCACCTTGGTGGCTGAGTTTTTGGTCATGGCGGTGGTTTTGGTTTTGAGGCCATGGGGCCTCATGGGACGAGAGCAATCTCACAGTCGCAGCCACGGCCAAATAGAGCAACCGTATGCTCTGGGCGGGAAAGGCTCTATGTGGGCATGGGCAACGGTGGTGGCTGTTTTGTTTTTGCTGCCCACCCTCACGCTCAGCTCCGCCTACACCACGGTCCTTGCGATTGATGTGTTGACAGCTGCTCTTTTTGCCTGCAGTTTGCACTTTTTGATGGGCCCATCGGGCATGCATTCTTTTGGTCATGCGGCCTTTTTTGGCATGGGTGCTTATGCTGCGTCCTTGCTTTTCCTCAAAGCCCACTTGCCCATGGCATGGAGTCTTCTTTTGGCGCCCATGCTCACCGCTCTTTTTGCCTTGTTGATGGGTTGGTTTTGTGTGCGCTTGCGTGGGGTGTATTTGGCCATGCTCACACTCGCTTTTGGTCAAATCTTGTGGTCCATTTGTTTTCAGTGGGATGACTTCACAGGCGGGAGCAACGGACTGACCGGGGTCTGGCCAAGTCCGATGTTCCAAGAAAAAGAAACATACTATTACCTCACACTCGCGCTGGTGCTGGGCTCTTTATGGATGCTGCGTCGCTTGCTGTTTTCCCCTTTTGGCTATGCTCTAAGAGGAGCCAGGGATTCAAGTCTCAGAGCTGAGGCGATGGGCATGGATGTGAAGAGCTTGCAGTGGAGGGCCTTTGCTGTGTCGGGAGGCTTTGCAGGCTTGGCAGGCGCACTCTTTGCTTTTTCCAAGGGCAGCATCTCGCCCGATAGCCTTGGCATTTCAAAATCGGTGGATGCCTTGGTCATGGTGCTCTTGGGGGGGCTGCAAACCATCTCCGGCCCCATCCTTGGTGCGGTAAGTTTTACTTGGTTACAAGACCTGATTGTCCGAGAGACGCCCTATTGGAGAGCTTGTTTTGGCGCGGTGATTTTGCTCTTGGTCCTGGCTTTCCCAAGAGGCTTGGCAGGCTTTGTCTCGGACGTCTTGAAGCAATTGGGTGTTTCCAAGGCCAAGGTGAGCGCACCATGAGTTTGCTGCACATCCGCGAGATCCAAAAAAGCTTTGGCGCAAACCAAGCGGTGAGGGGTATCTCTTTTGATGTAGAGGTTGGTGAGATGCTGGCCATGATCGGGCCCAATGGGGCGGGCAAGTCCACGACCTTCAACATGCTCAATGGTCAAATTCGACCTGACGCGGGCGACATCGTCTTCATGGGTCGCTCCTTGATCGGGCGCTCAACTCGCGAGACTTGGCAAATGGGTGTGAGTCGAACCTTTCAAGTTGCGCAAACCTTTGGCTCCATGACCTTGGCGGAAAATGTACAAATGGCTCTTTTGTCAGCAGCTTCGAAGTTGTATGCGTTTTGGCAGCGTGCGACCCTTTTCAAAAGAGATGAGGCCATCGAGCTTTTGCGCTTGGTGGGCTTAGAGACGCAGGCGGACAAGGCTTGTTCCTCCTTGGCCTACGGGGACGTGAAACGACTGGAGTTGGCCATGGCCTTGGCCAACCGACCGACCCTTTTGTTGATGGATGAGCCCACGGCGGGCATGGCCTCTGGTGAGCGCAACAATCTCATGGCGCTCACCAAAGACTTGGTCAGAGACCGACCATCTTCTCCACATGGTTTGGCTGTTTTGTTCACCGAGCACAGCATGGATGTGGTCTTTGGCTACGCAGATCGGGTGATGGTCTTGGCCAGAGGCGAGTTGATTGCGCAAGGCAGCCCCCAAGAGGTGAGAGACCATGCCCTGGTTCAATCGGTTTACTTGGGGTACGGTCAAACCTTTCAAGGCGTGAACGCATGAAGGAGCCTCTAGCATCCTTTGGCACCAGCTCAAGCTCAAGCACTGATCAGGTCTTGCTGGAGTGCAACAACCTGTGCGCTTGGTATGGCGCGGCTCAGATTTTGTTGGATGTGAATTTGCATGTCAAACGCGGTGAAGTCGTCGCCCTCATGGGGCGAAACGGTGCGGGTAAGTCCAGCACCCTCAAAGCCTTGATGGGTTTGATGCCGAAAAAAACCGGACGCGTGTACTTTTTGGGACAAGACCAAAGCAACTTTGAACCCCACGAGGCTGCCAGGCGTGGGCTGGGATTTGTGCCCGAGGACAGACGAATTTTTACCGACCTCACGGTGCTTGAAAATTTAAGTGTGGGCAGGCAAGCACCGCGAAAATTCCCGGATGGAAAAGATGCGCCCTATTGGGATGCCCAAAATTTGGGCACCTTGTTTCCCAATTTGGCCTCCATGCCCCATCGCTTGGGTTCGCACATGAGTGGCGGCGAGCAACAAATGTTGACGGTGGCCAGGAGCTTGATGGGCAACCCCTTGGTGCTGATGCTGGATGAACCGTCAGAGGGGCTTGCCCCCGTGATGGTCGAGCACATGGGGGAGATGATTTTGAACCTGAAGCGTCAAGGCGTGAGCGTCTTGCTCAGTGAACAAAATATCCATTTTGCGCAATGGGTCTCAGACCGCGTGTATGTGCTTGAACAAGGACACATCAGACACCACTCGAGCATGCAGGCCTTCGCCCAAGATGCCCAGGCTTTGAAAACCTTTTTGAGTGCTTAACTGAGTGCTTCATTGAGTGCTTCATTGAATGCTTAAGCGGTTTTGTCAAAGGCATGGAGATGTTTTGACCCAAGGTCAAGGTAAGCCCTTAGAGAATTTGCTCTACAGCGCCTATACATTTACACTTTGTCCCAGTGCTTGTTGTCCCGGTGCTTGCTGACACAGTGTTGAACCAGTGTTGAACCAGTGTTGAGCTTAGGCAGACCCCATGACAGCATCAGCCTCTGAAAGCCTCAAGCTTGCCCCCTGCCTTGTTTAAAATGAACGCCTTTTATCTTTGAAAGAGAGCCCCACATGACACAATCTCTCATGGCCCAAACCAAAAGACCCGGTGTGCTTGCCGTGCACTCCTTGGATGAGTATGTGCTGGAGGTTCCCAACCTTGAAGAGGCCAAGCAGTTCTACACCGATTTTGGCTTGAAGGTGGTCGATGAAGGCGAGCAACTGGCGCTCTTTGCCCACCACAACCCGCATCGCTATGCCACGCTCAAAAAGGGTCAGCAAAAGAACCTTTTGTGGTTGAACTTTGGTATTTATGCAGAAGACCTCCAAGCCTTCAATGCGCACATTGACAAGCTTGGGATTCAACGCGTGGCACCCATGGACGATGAAGCCAAGGACAGCATCTGGATCGCGTCAGCGGACGGTTTTCCTGTTCAAATCAAAGTGGCGATGAAGTCCTCTCCCTCCACTCAAGCGCCTCGGGTGTTTGAGCCAGCTTGCAAAGGTTCAGGCCGAGCACCCGCAAGCTCCAAGGTCAACCCCGTTCACCCTTTGTTCATGTCTCACGTGTTGATTTTTACCAAGGACGTTGAAGCGTCTTTGAAATTTTATGCGGAGGTCTTGGGTTTGCGTTTGTCGGACTCTTCGGGTGAAGAAAAGTTAGGCATTGCCTTCATGCACTCTCCCCATGGCAGTGACCATCATTTGCTGGCCTTCTTGGGCTCAGAGCACTACGGCTTTCACCACAGCAGTTGGACGGTGGAGTCCATTGACAAGGTGGGTCTTGGCATGAAGCAGATGAACGAGGCAGGACACACCTACGGTTGGGGGGTTGGGCGACATGTCTTGGGATCGAACTATTTCCGCTACACACGAGACCCTTGGGGCAGTTACGTGGAGTACTCCTATGACATTGATTTTGTGCCCCACGACCACGATTGGCCCGCACAAAACCATCCGCCTCAGGATTCGTTTTACCTTTGGGGCCCTGATGTGCCGGCGGAGTTTGGTAAAAACTTTGAGTCCCGCTGAGCGTCAACGCTCAAGGCTTGCCTTGTCTATGCCAAGGTGTTGATGTGCTTGCCCAAGCCCATGAGGCCAGACAAGGAGTCGGTGCTTGAGTTGCTTGGCGCGTCTAAACCATCCAGGACGCTGAAGAGGTTCATGTTGGTTTGGTTTTTGATGCTGTTCAAAATCGCTTGAGGGTTGGGTTTAGAGCCTTTGGAGGCATTGGAAGCATTAGAGATGTTCGAACTGCTGCCAGAGCTCGTCGTCGTTGAACTGAGCGAAGCCGCCAAGGCTTGACCGCCTTGAAGCCCAGAGGCCAAGGTCTGGGCACTTTTTAAGTCCCCTGCTTTGAGGGCTGAACCGAGTTGGGCAAAGCTCGAGTTCAAGTTTTGCATCAACGATTTGCCGCCTTGGGTCCCGGAGAATTGCGCAAAGGCCTTTTGAGCACCGGCCAAGTCACCCGACTTCAAGCTGGAAAAGAGAAGCTTGGCGCTTTGGTTGCTTTTTTGGCTATCGGAGAGGTGTCCGCTTAAGATGTTGCTGGTGGCCGAATTGAGGCTCAAACTCATGGTTGTTCTCCTAGATCAACCAGGCTTGGGTCGTCGCTTGAAAAATTCAAGTGAACATTGGCCAAACTTTGCCGCCCGCTTGAGCGTGCAAGAGGCCCTTGGGCCTGGTACCTAGGGATGAGCAAGCTCTGTGCCATTGCTTAAAAGGCTCAAGCGTCTAGAGTGTAGATGTTGCATCAGATGCATCAAGTGAAACAAGGAAATCAATAGCCCGCTTTGGCGCCTGCCCTCTTCTTGGCAAACAAACCCGCTGCTTTGGCCCCTTGCAGCTTGAAGCGCTCCCTCCTGGCCACCTTGGGGTCCACCCTGATGGGTTTGGTGACTTCTAGTCGGTCTTGGGGCTCGAGCACCGAGTCCAGCGTGCAGGGCTCACCCCAGATGCTCAAAAAGAGCTTGCCGTTCTCCAGCTTGTCTTGCAAGTACGCGCGCGAATGCTCCAAGGTGAAGGGACTTTGGGCATGGTTCCCCCCCTCGTCCTCGTCCTCGTGCTCGTCCAAAGATAGACGCCAACCCTTTTGCAGCGCCTCCTCTAAGGCCTGCAACACCGTGCTGCCAGGAGGTATCAGCAACTGGAGGGTTTCAACCTGTCTGAACCCATGGCCGCAAACCAACTCCATGTCCATGAGGGCCTTAGGCGGATGGGACATACACTTGCTCTGCACGTTTGACGAAAGCATCCACCAAGGTGCCAGCGATTTTGTCAAAGACAGGTCCCACGAGGGCGCCAAACATGCTTTCAAAGTCGTAGTTCAACTGCAACTCAACGCGACACGCACGCTCGTTGCCCAAGGGGAGGAACTGCCACAAGCCATGGAGCTCCTTGAAGGGGCCTTTGACCAAGGCGATCTTCACCTCGCGCCCTTCGATGTGGGTGTTGTGGGTGGTGAACGCTTTTTTAAAGCCAGCAAGGGACATCCCAATTTCGGCCGTGACCCCGTGCTCGTGATGCTCTATGATAGAGGCCTGTTCGCACCAAGGAAGAAATTGAGGATAACTGGCCACATCGGTGACCAAGTTGTACATCTCTTGGGCACTGAACCAAATGAGCACAGATTTATGGATGGTTTTCATAAGGAGAGGCAAAAGGCCTGTTCAACGATGGACAATCCATCAAGACGAATTTCTCCCTCCATTGTACGAACAAGCTCGGGCTTTTGATCTCCTCTCTCCCCTTTCATGACCAAAAAACAAGAATTACCCTCACGCATTGCTGACAACAAAAAAGCAGCTTTCAATTATTTTTTTGAAGAGCGCTTTGAAGCAGGCATGGTGCTCCAAGGCTGGGAGGTCAAGGCCGCGCGCGAGGGCAAAGTGCAATTGACCGATGGCTATGTGGTGGTCCGTGAGGGGGAGTTGTATGTGATTGGCTGTCAAATCAATCCCACCCGCACCACCTCGACCCATGTGAACGCGGATGCGACCCGGACCAAGAAGTTGCTGCTTAAAAAAGATGAGATTCGCCGACTCGTGGGCAAAGTCGTGCAAAAAGGCTACACCTTGGTGCCCTTGAATTTGCATTGGAAGAGCGGCAAAATCAAATGCGAAATCGCCTTGGCCAAAGGCAAGGCCGAGCACGACAAGCGTGACACCATCAAGGACCGTGAAGGCAAACGGGAGGTGGAACGGGCGATGAAACACAAGACCCGTTAAGGGCCCAACTTCCCTCTGATCGATTGGCTTCTAAGGCTTGTTGGGTTGGTTGGGTTGGTTGGGTTTGTTATGTTTTACGCCGCAACAGCGCTCCAATTGCTCACGAACCCATGGGGCAAGCCAGCCCTGGCCAAAGCGCCATGCAACTTCAAATCCGACAAGCTCTCGGACATGGTTTGTCTGGTCTTTAAAAGCAAGTCCAAATTGACCCCCGTCTTCAGGCCCATCGAGTCGAGCATGAAACAAAGGTCTTCCATCACAATGTTGCCACTCGCACCGGGAGCAAAGGGACAGCCACCAAGGCCACCCAAAGACGCATCAAAGTACTTGATGCCACACTCCAGCGCAGCGGTGACATTGGCCAAGCCTGTGCCTCTGGTGTCGTGAAAGTGAGCGGCAACGGGCACATCGCCAGCCACGGCCAACACCGCTTTCAAGACCGCACGCACCAGCGCTGGGTCGGCATAACCCACGGTGTCGCACACCACGATTTCATCGGCTCCAGCGTCAAGCAACTGCTCGGCACAGAGAACGACCTCGGTGAGCGCGACCCGCCCTTCATAGGAGCAGCCCAAAGCGGTGGACAAACCCGCACCGATCAAGGGGCGCTGATCCTCAGGCAAGCTTTTGATCAAGTCGACAATGGCCTTGAAGTCGGCCATCGACGCATCTCTCTCCCTGCGTACATTTTTAAGGTTGTGGGTCTTGCTGACCGAGACCACGTAGTTGAGTTTTTTCACCCCAAGCTCCAAGCCCCTTTGTGCGCCTTTGAGATTGGGAATCAAGGCGCTGACCACCAAGTCTTTGAGCTGCAAGGCCCCGGCGCAAACCTCGGTGGCATCGGCAAATTGAGGAATCAGCTTGGGCGGAACAAAGGAGGTGACCTCGATCTCTGAGACACCCGCCAAAGCTTCGTTCTTGATCCAAGCCAGTTTGTCGGCCGTGGGCATGAAGGTGGGGTGAATTTGAAGCCCATCACGCAGTCCCACTTCGCGAACGATGATGTCTCTTTGAACGGTGCTCATGTTTAAAATCCTTTTAAAACGCGGTGTCTTGTCTTGTCAGCTCAGCCCATGACCTGTCACACCAAGGCAAACTTCACTGGCCCAGAAAATTGGGTTTTCTTTTTTCATTGAACGCTTTGACGCCTTCCATGCGGTCTTGGGTATCGACCAGATGATTATAGGCCTCGACCTCAAAACGAAAGGCTGTTTTGAGCTCCATTTGCCCACCGTAGCGCACCGACTTCTTGACCTGCTTGACCGACAGGGGTGCATTGGCGGCGATGGTCTCAGCCGTCTTCAAGGCTTCGTTCAAAACGTCCCCTGGCTCAAAGAGCTCGTTGACCAGTCCCCAGTCATAGGCCTGTTGAGCACCAAAGGGTTTGCCGGTCATGATGATTTCTTTGGCGCGTCTCTCGCCCACTGCTCTGGGCAGCAATTGTGTGCCGCCTGCGCCAGGCATGATGCCTATGGTGACCTCGGTGAGCGCACAGCGCGCATTTTTGTTCGCGTAAATAAAGTCACAGGTCAGAGCCATCTCTAGCCCTCCGGCATAAGCGTGTCCTGTGACCGCAGCAATGACTGGGATGGGTACTTCCAACAAAGCCCAGTATTGGCGTTCAAAAACCTCGTGTTGACGCCGCCATTGCTCCCGGGTCATGCCGTTGCGCTCTTTCAGATCTCCCCCGCCACAAAAGGCTTTCTCACCGGTGGCGGTGAGCACGATGGCGCGAAAGCCTTGCGTATCGAGGATGAGTCGGTTCCACAAGTCTTCTAGCTCTTGCCCCATCAAGGTGTTGAAGGCGTTGGAGACCTCGGGTCGGTTCAAGCTCACCTTCAAGACAAAGGGCGAGACTTTTTCGGTCAGAATGGTCTGGTAGCTTGGAATACTGGCCTGTGCAGGTGAGAAAACAAGATCGGTCATCGGTGGATCGTCCAAGTAAATTGCCAGTATAAATGAAGCGTCGAGAAAAAAAGAACTGGGCTTAGACCTTCAAGGGCCCGCAGTTAGGGATCATGAGGGGTCATCAGGTGTCATCAGGTGTCATCAGGTGTCAAGGGCTGCACCTTCTGCCGACCTTACTTGGGCCAGCATCTATGCAATAATTATCCTCAACCTTGAAAGAACGCTTGACCCCATGATGATCCCCTTTGCGCTTAGAAGTTTGTCCCCCCGAAGCCTATCTTGGTCCAAAGCAGGGGCTTGTCTGTTGCTCCTTGCTCACCTGGGGTGCTTTTCTGCCACGCCTGACAAAGCCCCTTTGGGTGCAGACTACCCCAAGGGACCGGTCAAGATGATCATCCCCTTTCCACCCGGGGGTCCCACGGACACCTTGGGTCGTTTGATTGGCCAAAAGTTGCAAGAGATCTGGGGCCAAGCGGTGATCATTGACTACAAAGCGGGAGCTGGGACCGTCATTGGTGTGGACCATGTGGCCAAGAGTGCACCGGACGGCTACACCCTAGGGATGATCAATTCCGCCTTTGTGGTGAACCCGTCCTTTCAAAAGTCCCTGCCCTACGACTCCATCAAGGACATTGCGCCCATCACTTTGGTGGCGAACCTTCAATTGGCCATGGTCACCCGACCCGACGCGCCCTTCAACACCTTGCCCGAGTTGATTGCTTACGCCAAAAAGAACCCCACAAGCTTGAGTTATGGCACACCAGGCACCGGTTCAACCACCCATTTGGGCACCGAGCTCCTAAAACGAAGCGCCAATTTTGAGATGGTGCACATCCCCTTCAAGGGCAGTGCCCAAGCACACGGTGAACTCCTAGGCGCTCGCATTGACGTGGTGGTCGATCCGTTTCTTTCGGTCATGCCTTATGTCAAAGCGGGTCGCATGAAAGTCATTGCCACTTTGGGTGATAAAAAACTCCCCAACACCGATTACCCATTGGTTCAAGAGCATGTGCCTGGCTTCAATGTGAACGCGCTTTTGGGGTTCATAGCCCCCAAAGGCACACCGCAGCTTGTGGTGCAAAAAATTCAAACCGATATCGCCAAGGTCATGGCCATGCCTGAGTTGAAAAAAAGGAGCGATGAGTTTGCCATGGAGATTGTCGCCTCCAAGCCCGAGGTGTTTGAGCAGTTCATTGCCAGTGAAATCCGCAAATGGGCGCGGGTGATTGCTGACGCCAAAATTCAGCCCGAATAAATGAATCCCGTGACCATGTACTCTATGACCATGGCCCCTTTTCAAGCGAAGGATGCTTCATGACTCTCCAACTTCAAGCTTTGCATCCCCTGTTTGCGGCGCAAGCCAGTGGCCTGGACCTCACCCAAGCCTTGAGTGCTCAAGATGTCAAAGACATCAATGCGGCCATGAACCAGTATGCGGTGCTGGTCTGGAGAGATCAGCCCATGACCCAAGCACAACAAATCGCGTTCTCTGAATCCTTTGGACCCTTGGACATTGGTCTTAAAAGGGTCTTCAAAAGAAAAGAACGTTTGGACGATGAACGACTCATTGACATCTCCAATGTGGACTTGAATGGTGAACTGCATCGACGCGATTCCCCCAAGAACCTCTCCTCCTTTGCCAATCAATTGTGGCACTCGGACAGCTCCTTCATGTCTCCTAGAGCGGCTTACTCCATGCTCCATGCCTTGGTCATCCCCAGTGAAGGGGGCAACACGGAGTTTTGCGATTTAAGAGCAGCCTACGATGCCTTGCCACTTGACTTGAAGGAGGAGATCCAAGACTTGAGTGCCGAGCATTACGCCCTTCATACCCGTTTGTTGCTGGGAGACGATGCCTACACCGATGAGCAAAAGAAAGCCATTGAGCCCGCCGTTTGGCCACTGGTGAGCGTGCATCCAGGATCGAAGCGACAAGTGCTTTTTGTGGGCGTTCATGCCCACAAAATCATGGGTTGGCCCATCGCAGAGGCGCGGATTTTTTTGAGCGACCTCTTGGAGCATGCCACCCAACGAAGCTTTGTCTACGCCCACCAATGGCAGGTGGGTGACTTGGTGATGTGGGACAACCGAAGCACCTTGCACCGAGGACGGCGCTACGATTTGAACCAACGTCGTGAACTCAGAAGAACCACCTTCAACGATGTGCCTGAGGCCAACTTGGCTGCAGTTTGATCGCTGAAGGCTTGGTGCTTGTTTTGACCCCTCGATTGAGGCTTAGAGCTTTTGACTTTGGACTTTTAGCTTTTAGCTCCAAGAGTTTTCTTTGCTCGGTGTCGAGCTCACATGGTGAATGGTCAAGTCTGCCCCATTGTGTTCTTCCTCTTCACTGAGTTTAAGGCCGCAAAGAAGCCTGAGCGCTCCATAAATGACAAAGCCCCCGGTCAAGGCAATGGCCACCCCCAAAGCACTTCCAATGAGTTGAGCATAAAGCGAGACGCCTCCCAAGCCACCGAGTGAGGTTTGACCAAAAATACCTGCCGCAACACCGCCCCAAAGACCACAAAGGCCATGCAAGGGCCAGACGCCCAAGACGTCATCGATCTTCCATACATTTTGCTCGATGGTGAAGAGCTTCACAAAGAGTACCCCCGCAATGCCTCCCACCACCAAGGCACCCAAGGGA
>JBAXNB010000073.1:0-11477 GCA_037134015.1 Betaproteobacteria bacterium
GATGGCGAAGCCCTGCGCTTGGTGCAAGAGGGCATCAAATCGCGCGCACCTGGCACGCACGAAGTTTTAGAGATGGGGGGTGTTGGAGCCATAGAGGACACGGATTACTTGTCCCAAGAGATCTCCATTCGCGGGTTTTGGTCGCACTATCACAAGATCATGGGTTTTTAGATGAAAGCCCCTCAAGCGAATCAAGCCGATTGTTCTTTTCATCTAGGAGTTTGCCATTGAACGCGATTGAACTGGATTACGCCATCAGACACTTCTTTCATGTCTATGCTGAAAATTTAGACGAGGAGCGCTTTGATGCATGGACAGGTCTATTTGACCCCGATCAATGCACCTACGAAATCCTCTCCAAAGAAAACAAAGATTTGGGCCTGCCTTTGCCCATCATGGGTTGCTTTACCTTTGGGATGATCAAGGACCGTGTTGCCATGTTGGCCAAAGGGGTGCTCACCTATCGACGCAGTCGTTTACTCAGACAAGTCAGCAATGTTCAGGCCTCCTATGCTGAAGATGGCCATGTGTTAGCAAAGGCCAATTTGGTGGTGTACCAATCTAGCGAAGAGGGCGTCTCCTCGCTTTACATGGTTGCAAGGTACGAGGCCACCTTGGTCTTGGTGGACAAAAGAACACTGGTTCGCAAAATGGCGGTGATTGTTGAGTCCTTTGGCATTGACACCATGCTGGCAGTGCCTCTTTAAATTTTGCTGAAATACTCTTGGATTTCAAACAGCTTGGGGTCTGGAGCGCTCTCAAAGCGCTCTAGTTCAGCATGTTTCAACCTCGAGTAGTAGCGAACAAAATCCTCGCCAAAGCACTCACGCATCCAAGCACTGTTTTCAAATGAGTTCAAGGCCGCTTTGAACGTGTTGGGAATGCGCTCAGCACAAGCTGCGTTCTCAGGGGTCTTTTCATAGGGACTCAGTGTTGCAAGAGGGGCTTTGAGTTTTTGAGTGATGCCGTCTAGGCCCGCGTAAATTTGCGAGGCCATGTACAGGTAAGGGTTGGCAGCGGGTTCACCCAGTCGATTTTCAATCCGACTTGATGGATCCATGGGTTCGCCAATGACTCTGAGCATGGCGCCTCGGTTGTCTCGCCCCCAAAGAATGGACTCAGGCGCCAAGGCATGGGGTCGAAACCGCGCATAGCCATTGATGGTCGGTGTGCAAAGCAGCGTTGTGTCTTTGGCATGTTTAAGTAAACCCGCCAAATAGCCTTCACCCGTTTCTGAGAGCGAATACTGTGCATCGAGCGGCCCAGCATCTGCTTTGACGCTTGCTCTTTCAAAGGCGTTGGTGTGGTTTTGCAGTTCAAGCAAGGACTGGTGCAAATGCCAACCACTGGACATGATGGATTCAAAGGGCGGGCGGCACATGAAGGTTGCATGGTAGCCGGCTCGCGCCAAGGCCTGGCGCACGCCGTTTCTGAAGAGCACCATGTGGTCAGCCGCCTCCAGCGCCGGGCATGGGCTAAAGACCGCTTCAACTTGACTGGGCCCCAATTCGGTTTCCAAAGACATGAGAGGCAAGCCCAGGCCCTGGGCCGTGTGCTGCACAATCTTCATGGGCTCGTCGCACAAGTCGCTCCAAGCTTCGCTCAGTAAGCTGTAACCTGGGTGTATCAGTTGCACATCAGGTGCATTTCCCGGCCATGGGGCCAAGTGGGGATTGAGTTGCGTGCTTTGATCGCTGACCTTGTAAATGTGAAACTCAATTTCAAGTCCACACTTCAAGGCAAAACCATGCGACTTTAAGGTGCTCAACGCACGCTCAAGGATGCGTCTGGAGTCCATGGGCACAGGCATGCCGTTTTGAAACCATGCCTGGCACTGGAGCCAAGCGGTTTTAGGCGCCCAGGGAAGCCGCTTGATGCTTTTGGGATCGGGCAAAAGGGTCACGTTGTTGCCCTGGCCAAAGCCATCCATGCCATGGGTGCCGCCGGGCTCGAACACTTTAAAAGCGGTTCTGTCCGAGCTGTCCTTGAGCAGCAAGGTGCTCACCATGCCCACACCACTTCTCAAGGCTTGTTTGGCAAACTCAAGCATCAATGTTTTTGTACGTGTGGTGCCGTGAATGTCACACCAAGAAAAACGGATTTGCTCAACCTCCCATTCATCCATTTTTTTCAAACAGGCTTGAATGGCATTTTCGCGCTCCTTGTCGTCCAAGCCGCAGAGTGTGGAGAAATGCATAGTTGAGCGCCTAGGTGTTGAAAGTTAAAAATGAAGGGTGCGCAAAGTGAGGGTGTTATTTTGCGCTGGCAAGAGCTGAGCTGCTCGATCTCTCATCGCTTAGCCACTGACACGAACGATGTTTGCTTTGAACTTGGCTTTTCCACCAGTCTGACCAGCGCTCGCTCGGTGCAACGCCATCGACAATATCGGGCCCAAAACGCGAGACTGAAACTTGCGCATTGGACACACCAGGTGCACCTGTTCCCTTTTGCACATCTTCAATGGCCTTCAAAAGCACTCTCCTGTTGGCCATGATCAGCACATCTGATGTGCCAAGGTGTTCTTGGGTCCTGTCTTGAACAGGGCCCATGCTCTCCACCGCCCATTGGTCGTGAACATTGATGTCCTCTTCTCCCATGCCAAGGTAGGTTTGGTCCAACTGTTCTTTGGCATTGAACCCCCATTGATTGTGCGCGCCTGATTTGGGAATGTAATCGGGCAAGGAGATGAACTGAAGGCGCTGCTCGCGCATGGCCTCTTTGTTCAAGGGTTTGTCAAAGCTGGTGAAAAATGAATACCAATAGGTGTGCTCATCGTCCACGGGCACGTGAAACTGCGTGATGCTCAAAGTCTCTGACAAGGGGATGACAAAGGTGGCGGGAAAAATAGCTTGTGTCACCCTCACGTGGGTGAGTTCTTCATTCATTGGCCTGAGTGAAGTGATCTCCATGCCATAGGGCTTGCTCTCAAAGCTGATCTTGGGTTGGCAAAATTCTCGCATGATGCGTGTCATGGGCCACTTTTGGCCATGGATGTCGCCCGCACTTGCACTCCTGAACTGCTTGCCAGCATCGTTGTCTCCAATGCTTTGCAGGTCCTCATCCTTTAAAAAACGGTGTAAAAAGGAGGGATGCGCTGGATCGATGCCGACTTCAAAGGCCTGGAGCCAATTCGCCTTCCAGCGACCTTTGAAAGCAAAGCTGTGGCTGTCTGGCGCTTCAAAGCAATCAAATCTAGGAAAGGGTGGTGGCGTTTGATGGGCGGGCCCCATCCAAGCGAAGATCACGCCTGCTTTTTCAACCACAGGGTAGTGGCGTTGTTGGATGTGGTCTTTTAGCCTAGATCCAGTAGGTTCTGCGGGTGTGTCCAGGCAACGACCGTTGACATCAAATTTCCATCCATGAAAGGGGCAGCGGATGCCATCCTCTTCATACCTTGCAAACGACAGGTCAACACCTCGATGCGCACAGTGTTTGTCGATCAAGCCAAAGCGGCCTGAGTGGTCTTTGAACAAGACCAAGTCTTCTCCAAACACACGAACCGATTTCACGGGACGCTCCAGCATCCGTGGGTCGAGCTTGGGGTTGAATTCGTCGACCAAAGCCACCGGTTGCCAATAAAGTCTGAGCAATTCTCCACAGGGACTTTGCGGCCCCACCTGGGTCAAGAGTTGATTTTGATCGGCTTTCATGGTTTTAAACTTTCTCTAGGCAATGTGTCCAAACAACGGGTCGAGGGCATGATTTTCACATCAAAGCACTCCTGCTTTGCTCCTTTTTATTATCCAACCCCAGCTGCCAGTTGTGCGGAAAATTTGTGTTTTCTTTTTGATGGTCTTCAAAGGAATAGGCTACGCTTTGTTCATGCCAACCACGGGCTTGGCATGAGCTGCTAGAACCTTTGAGTGCTCTCGTTGGGCAAATCCATCGGTTTTTCCTGTTCAAATCGAGACCTCAAGGGTAATTCTTATGAAAAAAAGCCGTCTTTTTTGATAGACTTCGCCCTTGTTGCAGCAGATTTACTCACTCTTTTTCAGGAGAAACTATGAAATTTACTTTTAACGCCGTTGTTTTGGCCGGCTTTTCGTTGCTGGCCATGGCGTGTGGTTCATCGGCCATGGCAGAAACGGTCAAAATTGGTTTTATCAGCTCCTACAGTGGCGCAGCTGCAGCCCAAGGCGATCAGCTTGACAAGGGCGTGAAGCTCTACATGAAACTCAATGGCGACAAGCTCCCCCCTGGTGTGAAGGTGGAGTTGATCACCAGAGATGACACGGGCCCAAATCCTGATGTGGCCAAGCGAGTGGCTCAAGAGTTGATCGTTCGTGACAAGGTTCAGTTTTTGACAGGCTTGGTCTGGACGCCCAATATGGCGGCGATTGCACCTTTGACCACAGAGGCCAAGGTGCCCTTTGTGAGCATGAACGCTGCGGGCGCGAGGGTCATGGTCAATGCGCCCTACATGACGCGTGTGTCTTTTACGCTCTGGCAATCCGCCTACCCCTTGGGACAATGGGCGGCAAAGAAGTACAAAAAAGCATACACCGCTGTCAGTGATTTTGCACCAGGCCATGAGGCTGAAGAGGGCTTTATCAAAGGCTTCAAAGAAGGTGGCGGCGAGGTCTTGGGCAGTGTTCGCGTACCCTTGGCCAACCCAGACTTTGTGCCCTTCATGCAAAGAATCAAGGACGCCAAGCCTGATGTGCTGTTTGGTTTCAATCCTGCTGGAAAAGCGGCAACCGCCATGATGAAGTCTTATGCTGATTTGGACTTGCCCAAAGCCGGTATCAAGTTCATTGGAACGGGTGACATTGTGACCGATGAAGAGTTGCAGGGCATGGGTGATGTGGCCCTGGGGATCACCACGGTGCATCATTACTCCGCAGCATCGGATCGCCCAAGCAACAAAGCCTTTGTTGCAGCTTACAAAAAGGAGTTTGGTGCCGATTTGAATCCTGGTTTCATGGTCGTGGCCGCATGGGATGCGATGGACGCTATTTATGCTGCCATTCGTGAACAAGGCGGCAAGGTCGATCCTGACAAGTCCATGGAATTTTTTAAAAAATGGAAAAGCTCCACCAGTCCTAGGGGTTCTTTCTCCATCGATCCTGAGACACGCGATGTGGTCAATCCAGAGTACTTGAGAGAAGTTAAAAAAGTTGCGGGTAAACTGGCCAACGTCGAGATCGAGACCATTGGGACGGCGATCAAAGATCCCATGAAAGAGGCTGATAAGAAGAAGTAAAATAAACAAGGCTTCAAGCAAGCCTTCAATGCATAGCCCTTAGGTGCATGTTTGCACGTAAGGGCTATTTTCTCGATGAGAACTGAAGAGTCATGGAAAATTTTCTGTCGTCCTTGGTGAGTGTGGCTTTTCATGGCTTGGCCTACGGCATGATTTTGTATGTCATCTCCGTGGGTCTTTCGGTGACCATGGGGCTCATGGGCTTTACCAATCTAGCGCACGGCGTGTTTGCCATGACGGGTGGCTATGTGCTGGTGGTGTCCTTGTCTAAATTTGACATTCCCTTTCCCTTGGCCTTGGCTTTGTGTTTTGGTTTGGTGGCTTTGGTGAGTGTGGTGCTCGAGCGCACGCTTTATGCTAGGTTGTATGGCGAGGCAGAATTGGAGCAAGTGCTCTTTACCATTGGACTGATTTACATGTCGGTGGCCGTGGCCAGGTTGATTTTTGGAACTTTGCAGCAACCCGTCATCTTGCCCGAGTATTTGAAAGGTCAATTCTCTTTGATGGGCAGAGACTTCCCGGCTTACCGTGTTTTTCTGATTCTGTTCACCTCAGCGATCATTGCCGCCCTTTGGTTTGGGGTTGAGAGAACCATTTGGGGCGCCAAAGTCAGAGCCTCGGTTGACAACCGTGCCATGGCGCAGTCCATTGGGATCAACACCAAAAGCTTGTTCACGACGACGTTTGCAGTGGGAAGCGGGTTGGCAGGACTCGGTGGAGGCTTGGGCGCAGAGATCGTGGCGATTCAGCCCACCTACCCCTTTGAGCAATTGGTGTTCTTTTTGATTGTGGTGTCGGTGGGCGGACTGGGCAGTTTGCGGGGTCCCTTTGTGGCGGCGCTCTTGATTGGCGTCACCGACACGGCTTGTAAGTATTGGTTGCCAGAGTTTGGCGCATTTTTCATCTACATTGCAACCATCGGTTTGTTGCTTTGGAGGCCGCAAGGCTTGTTGGGGAAAAGATCATGAGTCAACTTGTGGGGTACACGGTCGATTCTCGTGTGCGTTGGACGGAATACCTGCCATGGGTGTTGGCTGTGTTGGTGTACTTTTTGTTGCCCGATTATTTGTCATTGGGCTCGAGAGTGCTCACCTACATTTTGTTTGCGCTTTCTTTGGATTTGATCATCGGCTATGCTGGCATCATCACTTTGGGGCATGCCTCCTTTTTTGGATTGGGTGCCTACATCACCGGTATCTTGGCCGCGAAATTAGGCGTCACCGATCCCTTGATTCAGTTGCTCGCCAGTGGCTTGGGGGCTGGCTTACTGGGTCTCGTCACGGGCGCTGTGATCTTGAAGATGAAGGGGCTCACCCAATTGATGCTGACCTTGGCGATATCGGCACTTTGTTTAGAGGTGGCCAACAAAGCGACCTTTATCACGGGTGGCGCAGATGGTCTCTCGGGGATGGAGATAGCGCCGATCTTGGGCCTCTTTAAGTTCGATCTCTTTGGTAAGACCGCGTATTTGTATTGTTTGTTCTTGCTTTTCTTGACCTGGGTGGTCATACGTCGACTGATCTACTCGCCCTTTGGTGTGTCCTTGATGGGCATACGAGAAAACGCTGCACGCATGCACGCGATTGGAGCACCTGTCTACCAAAAGCTCATGGTGGTGTACACCTTGTCGGCCTTGATTGCTGGGCTTTCTGGTGCTTTGTTGGCCCAAACCAATCAATTTGTGGGCCTGAATGTGTTGGGCTTTGAGCCCTCAGGTGAGTTGTTGGTCATGCTCATCTTGGGTGGTGTGGGCCGGCTCTACGGTGCCTTTGTGGGCCCGGTGGTCTTTTTACTTGCCCAAGATTATTTGGCCAAACAGTTTCCCGAGTATTGGTATTTCGGGATTGGCCTGTTGTTGGTCCTGGTGGTGCTTTTTGCCAGAGGGGGTGTGCTTGGCATCCTTGATAAATTCACGGCCTCTTCAAAGGCCCGACAGTCTGGAGCGCAGTCCTCATGACCTATGCCTTAGAGACGCGTGGCTTGTCTAAAAGCTTTGGTGCATTGACCGTGGCAGATCGCATCGACTTTCAGTTGGACGTGGGCGCGCGCCATGCGTTGATTGGTCCCAACGGAGCGGGCAAGACGACTTTTGTGAACTTGCTGACAGGTCGTTTGGCACCGTCTGAGGGGCTTGTCTTTTTAGGGGGTGAAGAGGTCTCCAACTTATCGCAATCTGAGCGTGTGAAAAAAGGGCTGGGTCGAACTTTTCAAATCAACACCTTGTTTCCCAAGATGAGTGTCTTGGACAATGTGGCCTTGGGGGTGTCAGAGAGGTTGGGTTTGTCCTCTGGCCTGTGGAAAACCGCTAAATCCTATGCCAATGTGACCGAAGAGGCGATGTCTTTGCTGGAGCTGTTGGGCATTGAATCGGATGCGCAGCACATCGTCAAAGATTTGCCCTATGGCAAGCAACGCTTGGTAGAAATCGCCATCGCCTTGGGTTTGAAGCCCAAGGTGCTGTTGCTCGATGAGCCTGCTGCCGGCGTGCCATCCATGGAGTCGCAGAGGATTTTGAGCGCCTTGGATCTGTTGCCCAAGGACATCGCCATCATGATCATTGAGCATGACATGGATTTGGTGTTCAAGTTTGCACAGAAAATCACCGTCTTGGTTCAAGGTGCAGTGCTTTGTGAAGGCTCGCCCCAAGAGATCGCCAAAGACACGCGGGTGCACCAAGTGTATTTAGGAGAGCAGCGTGCTTGAATCCGATAGGTCTTTGAAAATATCTGGTGTCTGGGCGGGTTATGGTGAGACCTTGGTGCTGGAGGATGTGAGCTTTAGCGTCCCAGAGAAAGGCTCCATGGCCATCTTGGGTCGCAATGGTGTCGGTAAAACAACCCTCTTGGCCACGATCATGGGGCACACGGCCATGAGCAAGGGCCTTGTTCAATACCGTGGACAGAACGTGCATGATTTACCCGTTCACCAAAGATCCAAGGCGGGCATTGGGTACGTGCCGCAAACAAGAGATATTTTCCCCTCCTTGACGGTGGAGGAGAATTTAAAGGTCGCTGCGAGACCGGGTCAATGGCCTCTTGAGCGTGTCTACGATCTCTTCCCCAGGCTTTTTGAGAGAAAAAGCAACATGGGCAATCAACTCTCTGGAGGTGAACAACAAATGCTGTGCATTGGTCGCGCCTTGATGGGAAATCCCTCTTTGCTGCTGCTTGACGAACCCATGGAGGGCTTGGCTCCCGTGATCGTTGAGATGCTTTTGGATGTTTTACGTCGATTGATTCAGCAAGAGTCCTTGACGGTTTTGTTGGTGGAGCAATCGGCCAAGTTGGCTTTGCAAGCCACAGAGCAAGTCATTGTTTTGAGCCGCGGTCAAATCATTCACCAGGGGCAAAGCGAGGCCTTGTTGGCGGATGCACAACTGCTGGCAGAGTTGATCGTTGCGCATTGAACCCAAGCCTACCTTCAGGCCCATCACTTATTGAACTTTTCATGAGCACCACTTCACAACACCCCAAGCCCGTGGTCATTGTCGGGGGCGGTGTGGCTGGCTTGTCCGCTGCACTGGCGCTTGGACGCAAAGGCCTATCGGTTCAACTTTTCGAACAAGCCGATCAAATTGGTGCGATTGGTTATGGGGTTCAAATGGGCCCCAATGTTGTGCCCATGTTACGCAACTTGGGTATTGAGCAAGACGTCTTGGGGGCCTCTTATTTGCCTCCCGAGATCGATTTGTTGGATGCGTACACGGGGCAGCCCTTGTTGCACTTGCCCTTGACGTCGCCCAAGTACTTGGAGCGTTACCAAGGCTTGCCCTATTTGGCCATCCACCGAGTTGATTTGCACGAAGTTTTACTGAAGGCCTGTGCAAAGTTGCCCCAGGTGAATTTGAACCAGTCCACCACGGTGGTGGATTATGTGCAAAACAAGGACGGTGTGGTGGCCATCAGTGCCGAGGGCAAGGAATTCAGCGCTAGTGCATTGATTGCGGCCGACGGATTGCGTTCTAAATTAAGAGGCAAACTCCATCCCGAGGATGTGCCCAAAGAGAGTGGCTATGTGGCCCATCGCTGTTTGATTCCCATGGCGCAGTTGCCAGAAGCCTTGAAGACGCGCCCAGGCGTGAGCATGTGGACGGGAGACGGGTTTCATGTGATTTACTATCCTCTTCGACAATCCAGTGTGCTCAACATCGTCTTGGTGGTGAAACTGCCCACGGGCGTGCAACATGTCAGCGACCAAGCCTACGACGACTATATACAACGCATCAAATCGCAAGTGGCTCTTCCAGCCAAGTGCGCGATAGAGTTCATGGATTTGAAGAAACGTTGGGCCATTGCTGATCGCGAGCCCATCCGTGGATGGAGCGATAAAAGGGTGACACTTTTGGGTGACAGTGCCCATGCAACCTTGCAGTCCTTTGCCCAAGGTGCATGCATGGCCTTAGAAGATTCAGTGGTGTTGGCTGAATTGATGCACCGCTTTCCTGGGGAGCCTGAGCAAGCATTCAAGTTGTTTGAGCGGCAGCGCTTTTTAAGGACCGCCCGTGTTCAACTGCAGTCTCGCAGTTTGTGGGAGGATTTTCATTGCAATGGGCACGCGGCCAGTGTCAGAACCGCGCGCTTTACAGAGCAAAGCAGCGAAGACTTTTTCAAGTGCCTCGACTGGCTTTGGACCCCCATTGAGCCCCAATCTATGTTGTCGGCTTTGAGCCCATAGGGGTGAGAGGGATGGTTCTTTGACAAGCCAGGTACGCTAGATCAGTGGGTGCTTTGCTTGAGTTCACTCATCAGTCTCTTGCCCGATTGAACCAATTGGGTTTTGAGCTCGCCAAGCTTGGGGTAGATCAAGCGCCCGTGTTCTTTTCGGGTTTCTCCAGCAATGATCACGGTGTCGATGTTGGCCAAGCTCGTTTGCATGACCACGGAGCTGATCGGGTCGTGCACGGGTGACATGTTCAAATCCTCGGCGCTGATCAAGACCAAATCGGCTTGTTTGCCCACGGTGAGGCTGCCGATTTTGTCGTCCAGGTTCAAGGCCTGAGCACCTTTGATGGTGATCCACTCCAAAGCTTGTTTGCAATAGATGGTGGAGGTGTCGGGCAACTTGTGTTGGGTGTCTTTGGAGTGCGCGTTGTCCAAGGCTCTTTGTGTGCCAAGCGCAAAGCGAGCAACGCTGAACATGTCACCGGAGATGCTCGATTCCAAATCAACGCCCAAGGAGGGAGCGGCGCCAAGTTCCAGGAGTCTGCCCGTGATGGCCATGCCATGTCCTTGGGTCATTTCAGTCTCAGGCGTCAGGGAGAAGGTCACGCCCAAGTCGATCATCATCTTCAACTGCGCATCGGTCAAATTGTTGCCATGGACGATGTTGTTGTTGTTGCCCATCAAGCCCTCTTGGACCAATCTCTCCCAGCCATCGGGTGTTTTGGCTGCAGCGCCTGCACAGTGCATGCTTGCAATCAGCTTGAATTCCCGAGCCAGCAAAAAGTCGTGAACGGCCACTTCATAAGTGGAGTAATGTGGGCCTAAGATGGCCAAACCCAAGGACACCAAGCCTGGATGTTTAAAGCGCGTGTTCAAGAGCCTTTCAACCTCGGCGCGCGGATGAGGTACCTCACTGAAGTGTTTTTGTCCGGGCTTGGGGTCGGGCTTGGGCGAGCCGTGAAAGAAAACCGCCCTGATGTTGGAGGCCATGAGGCCATCAATGGCCCGGTCCGTGTGCGCGGGCGTTGGGTTGTTGTGGCACCAGTCACCCAGCGTGGTCGTGCCGCAATTGATTTGATTGAGCGCACCCATGAGGGTCGCGATGTAGATGTCATCGGGTTGAAAGTTGGTGGCCAAACCGGCATGCATGTTGGCAAAATACTCCAAGATGGTCCAGTTGCTGGTGACGCCCCTCAAGGCGGTTTGCCAGGTGTGCATGTGGGCATTCACAAGCCCAGGCATCAAAATTTTTCCGCTAGCATCAATGACCTTGTCGGCCTTTTTGCTGTCCAAATGGCGGCCTATTTGAACAATGGTGTCGCCTTCAAAAAGCAGGTCCGAATTTTCAAGCTCTCCAAGGGCTGGGTCCATGGTCAAAAGGGTGGCATTTTGAATGAGTGTTCGCGTCATGGTGGAGAAATACTTTCTATCTGGGTTTGGGCTTGGGACTGGACATCATCCTGGTGGCAGATGCCATGCTTGAAACCATTTTAGAGGAGAAGTATGATGAAAATACATCATGAAACCAAGGGTAACAACTAGGTGGTGATGTGGATGAAGGTCTTCTTTGTGAACTTTACAAGAATACATAGAAAACACACAAGGCTTGTATC
>JBAXNB010000074.1:0-11371 GCA_037134015.1 Betaproteobacteria bacterium
ATCATCATTTACACATCAGGCACCACCGGGTTTCCCAAAGGCGTGATGCACAGCCAACGCAGCTTTCTTTTGGCTGGTGAAGCTTTTGTTGAGCGCGTTTATCTCCAGCCCAGTGACCGCGTGATGATTGTTTTGCCCATGTTTCACATGAATGCCCTGTTTTACTCTGTCTCAGGCGTGATAGCCAGTGGTTGCGCCATGGTTGTTCAACCTAGATTTTCAGCTTCTGAGTTTTGGATTCAAGCCACTCGCACCCAGGCCACAGTGGTCAACATCATTGAGGCCGCATGCAACATCTTGAAGGCGCGGTCTAGAAGTGAATTTCGTGAGGACCACCAGTTGCGCTGCGCTTATGGCGTAAGACAAAGCGCTCAAACTGCATTTCGTGAGGAGTTCAAAGTCCCGTATTTCGTGAGCGGTTACGGCATGACAGAAATTCCAGGTGTGACGTGCAGCCCCTATGGAGGACTGCAAAAGCCTGGCAGCATGGGGCCTGAGGGCAAACACCCTGATCCAGCGCAAGCGTGGGCAAAATGCAAAGTTGTGGATGAGCTTGGGCAAGAAGTTCCAACAGGCCAAGTGGGTGAATTGATCGTTCAAACGCCCATTGTCACCCAGGGCTATTTCAGAGACGAGGTGCAGACCCAACAAGCGTTCAGAGATGGCTGGTTTTTGACTGGGGACTTGGTCACTTGCGATGAAGATGGTTACTATACCTTCGTCTCTAGAAAGAAAGACATCATTCGCCGTCGAGGGGAGAACATCGCTGGCGCAGAACTTGACCGCGTGGTGCTTGAGCATCCAAGCGTTGCAGAAGTTGCCACCATCGCGGTTGCTGCGGAGCTGGGTGAGGACGAGATTTTGGTCGCGGTGGTTTTGAAAAAAGACGCGCAGATGGGTCACCAAGACGTGGCCAATTGGTGCGCTCAGAAACTGTCTGCCATGAAAGTACCGCGCTTTGTGATTTTCATGGATGCGCTGCCTTACACGCCCACCAACAAAGTGGCCAAGGCTGTTTTGCGCGCCGACACCACTTTAAGACAAAGGGCCGTTGATTTACAGCTCAAACCATCAAGCCCAAGCGTTCTTGCTGAAGGTTCAAGCCTTTAGGCTTGAGCGCCCAAAACAACGGTGGCTTGGCTTGAAAGCACCCCACCGTTGCCGTGCGCCAAGGCCACTTCACACTTGCTGATTTGCCTCTCGCCACACTCTCCTCTAATTTGTCGAGTCGCTTCGATCAACAGCATCAAGCCATACATCCCAGGATGACAATAGGACAAGCCACCGCCGTTGGTGTTGACCGGGCATGAGCCGCCAGGGGAAATTCTCCCCCCTTCAACGAACCGACCACCTTCTCCCTTTGGGCAAAAACCCAAATCTTCTAAAAACAAGAGGGTGTTGATGCTGAACGCATCATAGAGCAAAGCGACATCGACATCCTTCACACCCAACTGGGCCATCTTGAACGCCAAAGGTCCAGAGCGTTTGGCTGCGGTCACGGTTAAATCTGGCATGTTGGAAATGTTCAAGTGCGACAAGGCCTCTCCAACACCCAAGACATAAACGGGTTTTTTCCTCAAGTCTCGAGCACGCTCACTCAAGGTCAGCAAGATGGCGCCTCCGCCATCGGAGACCAAACAGCAGTCTCTGACCGTCAGGGGGTAACTGACCATCTTAGCGCTCAATGCATCTTCAAGGCTCAAAGGCGACTTTTCCCAGGCCGCTGGATTCTTAAGGGCCCATTCTCGTGCAGAAACTGCGACTTGAGCCAGGTGCTCTCGCTTGGTTCCGTATTGGTGCATGTGCCTTGCTGCAGCCATGGCATATGCAGCCGCAGGCAAAAATGGACTGTAGGGGGTCTCATAAGGGTTGTACTCCCTTGGAGACGCAGCAGCACGGCTCACAGATCTCTGGGTACTGCCATAAGTGATCAATGCCACTTTGCACAGCCCTTGCTCAAGCGCCATCATGGCATGCGCCACGTGCGTCATGAAAGACGCGCCTCCAACATGAGAGTTGTCGTGGTAACTGGGCTCAATCCCCAGATACTCTTTCAAGGCCAAAGTTGTGTAGCGAGTTTGGGTGGAGGCTGAAAAGATGCCATCGATATCGGATATTTTGAGGCCACTGTCGCTCAAAGCCCTGAGGGTTGCTTGAACCATCAAGTCAATCGGACTGGTCCCCGGTGCGCACAAGCCCAAATCCGATTCTGCGGCACCCACGATGGCCACACTTGCTCGCTTGAGGCCCATCATTTTGAATCTCCTTTGACAAAGACGGGCAAGGCGTGACCCTCGGCGTCTTTGCTCATTTTCAGTTTGACGCGCATACCAATGCTCACTTGCTCAGGCGGCATCTCCTCGACTCGGCTCATCATCCGAAAACCTTCGTCCAAATCGATCAAGGCGATGTTGTAAGGCTCAACGCCTTTCAAATAAATCACGGATGTGGAATACACCGTGCCCTCACCCTTTGAAATGTTCCAACTCAAAGTTTCACCCGTGACAGGAGCCACAATTCTGGGATAAAAAACCGCTTGACCGCTGGGCGTGACTTGGTAGGCCAATTTGCCTTCCTCACAAAAACTTTTAAAAATACCTAGGGGGGACTCCGTGGTCAAATTGAATTCACTCATGTTAAAACGCTCCGTGTGTATCGATCATCTCTTTGCGGTGAGATGCTCATGAGGCTTGCGCCGACTCTCTCATCTTTTCAAGTTGATCTCTTGCGTGAAGCGTCAACTTGTCAAGGCAGCGCTCAAAAACAACTCTCTCTTGCAAGCTCAGTACTTTGAGCAAGGTCTCGTTGCGATCAACAGCACTGGGAAATGCACGCTCAAAGGTGGATTGTCCCTTGGGTGTTAGAAAAAGCAAGATGCCTCTTGCGTCCTTGGCATCAATCACGCGCTTGAGATAACCGCGCTCAATCAATGAGGAGACCATGCGACTGGCTTGACTTTTATCGACATCCACCTCAATGGCCAAGCGCTGCAAAGATACTTTTTCCAGTTGCCCCAAAAGACCAATGATTCTCCACTCTCTGGGTGCAAGTTGAAACTCCACTTGGTTCAAATGGGATGCAATTTTGCTTGACAAGTTTGCCAGCAAGTTAAGACGGTACGTCAGTAAGTCTTTGAATTTTTTCGCTATCATGAATCAGATATGGTGTAGTTGAATTGATCTAACTCCTAGGAGCCAAACGCCAAAGCTCAATCGCGTGCTCTCTGAGCTTGTTTTTCTGCACCTTGGAGCTGCCCGTCATGCCGATGTGCTCAAATGAGTCGACAAATGCCACGTACTTTGGCACCTTGAAATTGGCACAACGCTCTTTGCACCAAAGGACCAGATCGTGCTCAGAGAAAGGTTCAAGGCCATTTGAAATCACAAAAGCCGCGCACACTTCGCCAAGCCTTTGATCGGGCACACCCACAACCTGTGCTTGCTGTACCCCAGGGTGTGCATGCAACACTTCTTCTACGTCAGAAGGTGCAACGTTTTCACCTCCTACTCTAAAAATATCCTTCAAGCGCCCCACCATCCGAACTCGCTGGTTCGCATCAAATTCACCCAAATCACCTGTTTTAAGCCACCCATCTCGAGTGAACGCTTGGGCTGTCTCATTGGGCATGTTGTAGTAGCCCTTCATCACGTTCCAGCCCTTGACTTGAATCTCACCTGCTTCAAAACCACTCACCAACTCATCGCTCAAGGGGTTGGCCAATCGAACCTCAACACCTGGCAAAGGCTTTGCAAAACCAGACTTGCGAAGCTCAAAAGGCTCATCGCAGTGTGAAAATAAAACGTTGGGAGATGCCTCAGATTGCCCATAGGCATTGCAAATGTTTTTGAGTCCCATTTGATCATAGATTTTTTGCATCACGCCGGGATCGACCGCCGCCCATCCCCCAGTTAAAAAGAGGCGCTGGACATCAAAATCATCGTCTCCCATCAAAGACAGAAAAATAGTGTCATTCCCAGAAATTAAGGTGCACTTTTCTTCAAACAGTACTTTTAAATTTTCTTTGACATCAAACTTGGGCAAGGTCAACAAACAACAACCTGTGTTTAAACTGACCAAAATCGACAAGGTGCTACCCGCCACGTGAAAATACGGTCGAATACTGAAATAACGATCGTGATGACTGACCTTCATTCGACTGCCAACCGCCCGAGCATTGAGCAGCATGTTGCTGTGAGAGAGCATGACGCCCTTTGGAAAAGAGGTGGTCCCAGAAGTGAATTGAATCAAGAGCACGTCACTTGGTTTGACCTCTGTGCTTGCGGATTCAAACTCCTGCTCTGTAACACCATCTGCCAAGGCGCAGAAGGTTTGCATGTCCATCACGCCATCAATTTCAGGAGGTCTAGAGCATGAAATACAGTGCATTAATTTCGGCAACACTTGCCCCGCAACCGCCTTGCCCACGGCAGGCTCCACTTCTTTGAGCATGCTAGAGAAATTGATGTTTAAAAATTGATCGATAAAAAAAAGCACTTTCACATCGGACTGCTTTAAACAGTATTCAAGTTCATTTTTTTTAAATCGGGTGTTGATCGGTACGGTCACCGCCCCGATCAATGCACAACCAAAGAAGATCTCTATCCATTGGCAACTGTTGCCAAGCAAAATTCCCACATGGTCGCCCTTGCGAACACCCAAGGACAAAAGCGACTTTGCCAAGCTTTTGCTGTTTTGCAAAGTTTGTTGCCACGTTCTTCTAGCATCTGGGCCTACATAGGACTCTTGATCTGGAAAGGCGTGTGCGGTCTGTGTCAAAACCTCTTTCAAACAAATTGGCTCTAGGTTCACCTCACTCATGATTTGTTGTTGCCACTGAATTTAGAGATCGCAGCTTTCCAATCGGTCTTTTGTAAATTCTCCTGAATGGCTAAAAGTTCAATGGCCATGGCACCTTCTCGCGATGTCTCTAAGCCTTGATCAATGCACTTTTTGGTCAATCTGACGGTCAATGGGTTGCATTGACTGATGTGTCTCGCCAGTGCATCTGCTTGAGGTTCAAGGTCATCCAATTCATAAATGTGATTGACCAAGCCCAACGCCAGTGCCTCTTGCGCATCAAATGTTCTGGACATGAAGAGCAGCTCTTTGGCCATGCGACGCCCTACGATGCGAGGAAGTCTTTGGGTAGCCCCAACGGTTCCCCACCCGACCTCCGGGTATTTGAATTTGGCCGCATGACTGGCAATGATCCAGTCACAGGCTGCAGCAATTTCGCAACCCGAGCCAAAGGCTGCGCCCTGTACCACACAGATCACTGGCATTTGAAGGGCCTCAATGCTTGCATAAGCCGTAAAGCCTGCAACCCTGCGTGCCACAATTTCTTGTTCATTCATGTGGGGTCGCTCTTTTAAATCAGCGCCCGCACAAAACACATTCCCACGCGCATTGATCTTGACCACATGCACTTGCTCGCGCTCGTTCAAAGCATGACATGCCTGAGTCAACTCAAGACACATTTTTAGATTCAAGGCATTTTTACTCTCTTCGCGACTCAAGGTCAGCGTTGCGATGTGCTCTTCAATGGTCAATTCAATCGTTTCAAAATTCATCTCAATGCCCCAATCAGTCAAGCAACTTCATGCCCGTGGACTTGATCAAGTCTTGCATAGCTTTGGCATCGTCTTGTAAAAACTTTGAAGTTTCTGCTCGATTCAAATAAAAGATCTCTCCATTTTGCATGGTCATTGCAGACTGAAACTCGCTGCTGTTTTGCACGGCCACAAACGCTTTTGCCAATTTATCAACCACCGCCGCAGGGGTGTTTGCAGGTGCAGCAAGGCTGTACCAACTGCCAGAGACAAAACCAGCAAGGCCGGCCTCTGCAAAGGTGGGTACATCTGGAAGGGTTGGCGAACGCTTGGTGCTGGCATAGGCCAGCGCTTTCAATTGACCATTTTTAACATATTGTTGGACCACTGAAATGTTGAGCATGCCAACGGGGACCGAGCCAGCAATCATGTCGGTGATCGCAGGCCCTGCACCCCGGTAAGGAATGTGGGTCATCTCAAGTGCTGCTTTGAACTTGAACATTTCCGCTCCAATGTGCGGTGAGCTGCCCATCCCAGCCGAGGCGTAACTAAAAAGATTGGGCTTGGATTTGGCCATGGCCACGAACTCTTTTAAATTGTCCACTTTGACACTTGGATGAACGGTCAAGATATTGGGCACATTGCAAATGATGCCAATGAATTCAAAGCTCTTCAATCCGTCGTAGGGCACGTTGGTGGCCATGGGGGTGACCACATGAGCGGCCGATGTACCCATCAACAAGGTGTAACCATCTGCGGGGGCTTTGGCGACAAAGCCCGCTCCAATGGAGGCACCACCTCCAGCCTTGTTTTCAACAACGACGCTTTGTCCCAATTGATCACCCAGACCTTTGGCCATGACACGGCTGATCAAATCAGTTGGGCCTCCAGCTGCATAGGGATTGATCAACACAATGGGTTTGTTGGGGAAATTGCTCTGCGCCCAAGCACCGTTCATGCCCAATGACATCAGTGCCATAGCAAAGAGTGAAGAATAAAATTTTTTCATAAGGGTCTCCTTTTAAATTGTTATCTTGAAAAATCAAATGGCATGACTTGTTTTCAATGCCTCTATGGCCGCTAGGTCCAAGCCTAAAAGCTCACGCAACACTTCATCGGTGTGCTCCCCGAGCAGGGGTGGATGACTGGCCTGAACGGGATCAAAGCCTTCGAACTTAAGAGGCACTTTTAAATATGGAAATGCACCAATCAAAGGATGAGAAAACTCTCCAACCATTTCCCGCGCTTGGGTCTGCTCATTGTTCAATATTTCATCGACTTGCAAAATAGGGCCTGCAGGAACACCTACGGCGTCACAACGTCGGCACATCTCATCTCGGTCAAGCCGAGCAATGGCGGCGGACAAACCTTTGATCACTTCTTCGCGCCTTTTGATGCGATCTGAATTTTTAGCAAGCGTAGGATCCTTCGCCCAAGCCTCAAGACCCAGCAAATTGCAAAGTGGCGTCCAATGCTGATCTGCGCCTGTGATTTGAACCCATTTGCCATCTGCACAGACAAAGGCCGATGAGGGTATGCGACCCGGATGCTCGGTCCCCATCCTTTGGGGCACTTCGCCTAAAGTAAAGAACCTGGCAGCTGCCAAGGACAACAGTCCCACCTGTCCATCAAGCATGGAAAAATCAACGTGTGCGCCCTCTTGGGTACTTTGGCGCCCAATGATCGTCGACAAAACCGCTATGCACAACCATAGACCAGACGTCAAATCGGCCAAGGGCAAGCCAGGCTTGACAGGACCGCCACCACGCTCTCCCGTCAAACTCATGAGCCCGCCCATGGCTTGAAACACCGTGTCGTAGCCCTTTCGCGGCGCATAAGGACCCGTCTCACCAAACCCTGTGCAAGAGATGTAGAGCAGTTGAGGATTGATCACCTGCAATGCGGCATAGTCAAGACCATACTTCTTAAGCGTACCCACCGGGAAATTCTCCAAAACAACATCAACTTTTGTTGACAATTGCTTGATCAATTGCTGACCTTCTGGATTGCGTAAATTTACGGTGATCGATTTTTTGCTTCGATTGAACGCCATAAAATAGGCAGAGACCGACTCTTGCTCACCTTTGACAAAGGGCTCATAGCCTCGGGTTTCGTCGCCTTGAACAGGCTGCTCAACCTTGATGACCTCGGCCCCGAGTTCAGCCAAGATCATGCTGGCAAAGGGCCCAGCCAAAACTCTGGACAGATCCAATATTTTGATGCCTTCAAGCGGTCTCATGCCTTGAGCCTCCTTGTTGGTGTGCTTTCCATGTTGTAAGGGTCTACATCAAGCATGTGTTTTGGCCATTTGAAAACCTCTCATCATGATGTTGGCATCTCGCCCCACTTCAAGCGCTTGTGACAGACTCAAATCCATCGCTCGGTAGAATGTTCTCTTGGTGGTGGCCATGGCAAGGGGACTCCAAGCGGCCAAACCCTCAGCCAATTCAATCGCTTTAGACAACACATCTTGAGTCGCGACCACCTGGTTGGCCAAGCCATATTCATGTGCCTTTGTCCCATTGATAGGTGTGGCACTGGCAACCAATTCAAAGGCTTTTTTGGGTCCAATTTGCCGAACCAAATTGGCCAAAACAACAGCAGCAACAATTCCGTGTTTGAGCTCAGGGTAGCCAAATTTTGCATCTTCAGCAATGACCACCATGTCGCAAGCCAAGGCCAAGCCAGCACCACCACCAAGAGCATTTCCAGTCACGGCAGCAATGACGGGTTTAGAGATTTTTGAAAACGACAAATGTAGTGCCATGGTTAAATCGGCTCTGGCTTGAACTGCTTGCGGGTCTTGAGGTGTTAAGGATGAAAACTCTGAGGTATCAGCGCCCGCACAAAACGAGGGGGATTGACCCACAAGCACCACAGAACGAACCTCAGGATCAAATTCACTGGCTGTGATGGCATCCAAGAGTTGTTGCGTTAAATCGGTGTTCAACGCATTGTGCTTTTGTGGTCGATTCATGGTCAAGACCAGTACACCCTTCTTTTTTTCACTCAACAGTACATTCATGTTCATTCCAATTTTTTTAAATTCAGTCTTGATGACCCATGTTTAACATTCTCTGCATCGCTGTGTTTAACTCTTGCACCAATTGTGCCATCAGCATTTTGACGCTCAAAACATCCTCAATCAAACCGGCACTTTGACCGAGTTCAACCTTTCCCCATTGCATATCGCCTTCTAGAGCAGCTTTTTTTAAGGTCCCACTTTGAAACAACTCAGCAATGCGCACTGGATCTGAACCGTCTTTTTCCGCTTGGATCACGGTTTGAGCAAAGTCGTTGTTGATCATGCGCACCGGTTGCAGGCTGCGTCCAACCAACAAGGTCTCATGGACTTGAGTTTTTAAAACCTGCTGCTTGTAGTTTTCGTGAACCCATGCTTCTTGAGTCATTAAAAATCGTGTTCCCAATTGAACCGCCTCTGCTCCCAATGCGAGCAAAGAAGCGATGCCCCAGCCATCGGCAACCCCACCACCCGCAATCACTGGGATGCTTAGATTTTTCAAGACATGCCTGACATTGATCAAGGTGCTGACATCAGACGCTGGCGGATGACCACCAGCCTCCGTCCCCACGACAACCACAGCATCGACGCCAGCGTCTTGCGCCTTCAAAGCATGCTCCAACGAGGCAACCACATGAAACCACAAAATACCCTGGTCTTTGAACGCCTGAAGATGCGGCTTGGGACCACCTTGTGAGGCGAACACCACCGGAACTTGATGCTTGAGGGCTAGAGATAAAAAGTCCTTTGACTTAGGGCTGTACAAAGGAATATTCAAACCAAAGGGGCGAGCCGTGGCTTGTTTCAATAAAAGCAATTCACGCTCTAAATCATCTAGATACAAAGGCCCTGCGGCCAAGACACCCAAGCCACCTGCGTTGGACACAGCCGCAGGCAAGGCTGCACTTGAAGAGGCCCAACTCATCCCAGCTTGAACGATCGGATGCTCTATACCTATCAGTTTCGTCAATTTCGTTTGCATTTGGACATTATGCCTAAATAGTTGTTTTTTACAACTATCTCTTACCCTGATCGGAAAGCGCTTTTTGAACCTAGGTAAGATCCCTTATCTAAGTGCTTTCAATGTAGGGCATCATCTACTTTTTAAAATTCGAATGGCCCCAGCATGAACTCCTCCTCAACAGAAAACAGCGTTGACGTATCCCATCATCAGACTCACCAAGAACCAAAGCTCTTTATTCCACAACTTCAATCGCTGTATGCTCTTTTAGAGCCCTTGTCTTGGCTCATTGTTAGGTGCGCCTGTGGTTTGATTTTAGCGGTCCATGGTTGGGGGAAAATCGTCAAGGGTGCTGAAGTGGTGGCTCCAAACTTTGAAAAGTTAGGCTTCTACCCTGCGCTTGAAATCGTTTATTTGCTTATTTTTGTGGAGTTCTTTGGGGGCTTGTGCGTGGCCTTGGGATTGTTCACACGCTTCTTTGCCGCAGCCATCACCATTGAGATGGGCGTGATCTTTTTCACACAATACCTCCCCAATGGCTTTTCTTGGCTCAACCGCGGTTATGAATTTGTTTTGCTTTGGGGACTCATTGCACTGGCCATCACAGTCAAAGGTGGAGGTCCTTTGTCCTTGGATCGAAAAATCGGTCGTGAACTTTGATGAGAGCTGTTAGCATCTACCCAACCCCAACCCTAATCTCCCTTTCATTCCTACTTTCAAGAACCATGATTAAACTCCCCCTTCTTACACTGTGCATGGGTGCTTTTTCCACGCTCATGGGTTTGGGTGCCCATGCCCAAGACAATTGGCCAGAGCGTTCCGTCAAATTCATCGTCTCCTCCTCCGCTGGAGGGGGGACCGATATGTATGCACGCATGCTAGCTCAATCCTTGAGTGATTCGTTCAAGCAGCAGTTCATTGTGGACAACAGGCCAGGTGCAAGTGGCAACATAGGCGCCAGTGCTGCTGCAAAATCGCCTGCAGATGGCTACACATTTTTGGTCTCGGCCAATACCTCGCTCACGATCAATGGCAGTCTTTATAAAAACCTCAATTACGACGCAGAAAAAGATTTCACGCCCATCGTGCGTGCATTGGGCCCCTTGGTGATCGTGGTGCATCCCAGCTCGAAAATCAAAACCTTGCAAGACCTGATAGACATCGGCAAAAGAGAGCCCAATAAGCTGTCCTTTGGCTCTGCGGGAACGGGAAGCACCACTTACCTGGGTGTCAGAATGCTAGAGGAAAAAACTGGCGCAAAATTTTTACATGTCCCTTATAAAGGCGTTGCCCCAGCCTACCAAGACTTGCTTGCAGGACAGATTCAATTCATGATGCCCGACGTTGCCTCTGGTTTACAGTTGATCAAAGCGGGGAAAATAATTCCTATTGTGAGTGAATACAAAACGCCTTTGATCCCCAATTTACCTAGCCTATCTGATGCGGGCTACCCCGACGTCAATACCAACACATCTTTCAGCCTTGTTGCCCCAAGTGGGACGCCATCACCTATCATTGAAAAATTGCACAAAGAACTGATGCTGATCAGCAAGACGGCTGCCTTCGCTAGCAAAGTAGAAGCCCAGGGGCTGATTGCTGAAACCGAGTCTTTAAGTGGCCTGTCCAACTCCATGAAAAAAGAGCGAGAGAATTACGCCAACTTTATCAAACGCAACGCCATTGTCGCCTCCGACTAATATCCAGCGCTTCTTTTGCAACTTCATTTCAAACATGCAACTCCAATGCGCTCAAGCTTTTATCAAGCTATTTTTTTTGGGTTTCCTCTTCATGTTGACTTGGGGATCCTTTGCTGCCGGCAACTCTGGGTCCGTCAACGAT
>JBAXNB010000075.1:0-11157 GCA_037134015.1 Betaproteobacteria bacterium
AGTCATGCTGATGGGCGTCCTCGCAGGACGCCCCATGACGCAGGGACGTTTGGGTCTCTTGGCTTGATGAGAGAAGATCTGTGTTGTTGGCTTTTTGCAAAGAGCTTTCTTTCAAAGAGGTCAATGCTTGCAGCACATCGTGTGCTCTCAAGCTTGCAAGTTCGGACAACAACAGTGGCGTCGTCAAGTCGTGGTGGGCGAAGAATTCTTGCAAGTGCATCCTGGCCAATTCACGGCCCGCTTCGTCCATCAAATCGGTTTTGGTGAGAATGCAAACATCGGCCTGGGTCAGTTGATCTTGCGCTTCCTTGAATTCCCGCATGACCGCTTGGTAAGCATTGGCGCTCACGCAAGTCAGGGTGCCCGCCCATTCATAGCGCTCCATGAGAAGTGGATTTTGTGCAAGGGTTTCTAAAATTGGACCCGGCATCGCCAGGCCCGTGGTCTCGATGATGAGGAGTGGAAATTTATGAACACGCCTTTCAAGCCTTGCCCAAAACAGATCCTCCAGGGCTTGGGACAGTCCCGGTAAACCTGTGCAACACACACAAGCGTTGGCGACCAAAGAGGCCGCTTCAGCGGCATGGGTGAGCAAGGCTTGATCGATGCCGACTTCGCCCAACTCATTGATGATGAGAGCCGCGTCTTTGAACTCGGGTTGATGGAGCCATTCTTTGAGCAACGTGGTTTTGCCACTGCCCAGAAAGCCAGTCAGGAGATAAATAGGAATTTTTTGAAGGGTCATGGGGCAAAGTGGCTCAAAACGCTATTTTCGCTAAAAAAAACTTCAAAGCTATACTGAGCGGGCTTAAATTATTTTGAATTTTTAAACAGGAGCGCCCTTGTGGAGAGAATCACCATTTCACTGGACCCGGAGTTGGCGGGTATTTTGGATGACATGTCTGCTCAGCATGGCTACGCATCCAGATCTGAAGCGGTCAGGGATCTGATTCGGGGTTGGCACTCTCAAGAGGCCATGAAGCGCAACAAGACTGAGCACTGCGTGGCTTATTTGGGTTACGTCTACGACCAAAGGGACCGAACGTTGTCTGAAAGAATCTCCCACCTTCAGCACGAGCATCACCATTTGACGGTTTCAAACATGCAGTTGCACATGGACCACAACAATTGTTTGGAGGTGGCCTTTCTGAGGGGCCCTAGTCGAGAGGTCAGATCTTTGGCTGAGCGCGTGATGTCTCAAAGAGGTGTGCGCCATGGATCGGTGCATTTCGTGCCGGTGACGGTTCAAGGGAACATTGAGGGGCATGACCATGCGAACGGGATGCCACACATGCATCTAAAGCCAAGTATTTAGCTTCGAGCGAGACCCTGAGCGACGCGTCGATCAAGGTCTACCTTCAGGGCGCTCAGGTCAAGGACTTGGACAAATAAGGTGCTTTGGCGCGGTGTTTGTATTTGTCGTACACAAACAAGAGCAGCAGCGTCAAGGTCAAAGCGATGCCAATCCAAGCGCCATTGGCGGACCAGAACTCATCGATTTGTGCGTCTGAATTTTTAATCAAACCAAAGATCACCACCAGCAAGGACAAGGAGGCGATCACCCCACTCATCACGCGAGCCGTGTGTTTGGCCAAGTGCTCGCTTTGTTTGACAATCCAATGCACAACGAATCCATTGAGCGAGTCGGCCAGCATCATGCCTGAACCAAAGCTCAAGGCAAAGAGCAAGATCATCTCAAAGCCACCCAACTCATGGCCTTTGGCGGCCATGAGCCCAGCTTGACCCAAGGTGTCCAAGGAGAGTGCAAATGCAAAGCCGACCCCCATGGGGTGCGCAAAGGGGCCAAGGCTCTTCAAAATGAAACTTTGAAACAAGCCGCGTGGGTGCGCGTGGCTTGCGCCAAAAAAACAGTACCTGAAATTGGTGAACGCCAACCACAACAAAAAAATGCTGGAGATCCAAAGACCCAACTGGTCCAACCACAAGGGCATTTCAACGCCTTGCCAATAAAAAATCATGGTCGCGAGCAAGACCGTCAAGCTGTGGCCACTGGCAAACTGAAACCCTGTGAGTCTTGCTGACCAATAATTTTGTGCCTTGTAGCGCATGCGCGTGAGACCATCGACCGCAGCAATGTGATCCGGGTCTAGACCATGCCTAAAGCCCAGAGCCAGCAGCAGCCCAAGCGTTGGCCAAAGTGAGGAGGAGATCAAATCTTGCATATGACAAATTCTAAATTATTCTTAACGCCTTTGGGCGTTTTGACCTTGGGGTACAAGGGTAATTCCTAGGGCATTCATTGGCCATGGTCATGCAAGGTCAAGGGTCTGGCCAAAATCAAGTTCCAAGCACCGTCCGCCATGTTCTTCTTATGTGTGGGTGTGTTCATCGTGCCCAGGCCCATGTTCATGTTGATGGACATGATCGTGCTCATGCCCATGCTCATGCCCGTGGTGATGGTGCTCATCACCATGATGATGATGGTGGTGGTCATTTTGTCCATGCTCATGGCCCTCAACATGAGAATGGATGTGAGGGGCATGCCTATGCATGTGTCCATCTCCATGTTCATGCCAGTCGTTCATGTCGGATTTACCATGTGCGTGAGGGTCTTCATTGAACACCAAGGACTTGACGGTCACTGGAACCGTGTAGGAGGGCATTCTGATGCGGCCCAAATCAATGAAATCAAAGCCCCAAAGGGTCACGCCATCGATGACCAAGATGTCGCTTTGAACGCGCGCGTCTTCTTGGAAAATATGCCCCAAGTTGTGCGCAATGTCGCCATCCGTCACAATGAACAAAGGTCGCTTTTGAGCAAGCGTTTGGGGAATGGCGTTGATGATGCCGTTGGCCAATTGAGACAGACGTGTATAGGAGGGTGCACCTAGCCATCTGAGAGAAATGGCCACATCCTGCGCTCCTTCTTGCAGGTCATGCCGGGTAAAGGATTGCTTCAAATCTTTGGCAATGCCCAGCGCATCGATGTGTTCGCCAAGAACTGTGGGCAAAGGGATCACCTGCAGGTTTTTTCTGGGTAAAAGCAGTCCAGGCTCAGAAATAAAGGTGGTGTTGCCACTCAATTGAACGCTGTACTCGGAGGCGCCAAGCACGGTTGCACGGATGCATTCACCCGCAGGTAAAAGCTCGGTGCTGATGGCATCCTCATCCAATTGTTGGCGTATGGCTTGTCCAAACAATTTACCCAAATCGCCAAAATCTCGGACTTCGCGTTGGTAGACATACTCACCAACGCCGCCAGAGAACATGATGCCATCAAGGACCCCAAAATTTTCAATTGGATCGGTCAAGTACAAATGTTCAAGATCGACTTTGGTGAAGGTTTGGTTCAGGACACGAATGAGTGCTTGTGCCATCCATTGTGCAACTTGAGCCAGATCTTGGCGTTGTACTTTCGTGCCCAAGTGCCAATCAAAGCCGGCTTGTTGTGCCAGGTATTGACCGGCAGGATCAAGTCGAGTGATCACATTGGCTTCGTCCACAACTAGAAGTCGTCCTCCCAAGTGAACGGCAGCTGTGGCGACCAATTCACCATTTTGAACGAGCCCAAGTTTGGTGGTGCCTCCACCGATGTCCACGTTCAAAATGCGGTGCTTTTGATCATAGGATCGCTTGGCCGCACCCGAGCCATAAACGGCCAGCATGGACTCCATGTGGTGCCCAGCTGTTGCACAAACAAATTCTCCCCCCTGCTCGGCCAAGACCTCTGCGATCGATTCGCTGTTTTCACGCCTCAAAGCTTCGCCAGTCAAAATCACGGCACCCGCATCCACATCATCGGGGTGCAAGCCAGCGGCTTGATAGGCTCGGTCAATGATGGCGCCAAGGGCTTTGGCGTCCATGGTGGTATCGTTCAAATAAGGCGTTAGAGAAATGGGCGACTGATAAAGTGGTTGGCGGTCCACCACGGTATAGCGAGAAGAGAGGTCCTCAGCGATGCGTCTGAGGTGAATTTTTGAAAAGACGACTTGCGTGCCTGAAGAACCCACGTCAATCCCGACGCTGTGCAAGATCACATTGTCTTGTCTCCACAAGGACTCTTGTGAAGGATCGTCGCCAGTGAAATTGTCGTGATCGTGGTCGTGATCTGCATCCCCATCGTGGGTGTGAGCGTAGTCCTCACCGTATTGATGATCTTGGATGGTGTGGCGAGCAGAGGTGTCGCTCGTCTTGGGTTGATCTGAGTTGCTCATGGTGTAGAGATGTGAATCAAGGGTGGGATGAGTAGGTGGTGAGGGCGTGAGCCATTTCAACGCTCAAGCATGAGGAAGAAGATGGGGTTACATCAATAAAATTGATCAAAATGGACTTGGTTCATGGGGACTTTGTGCTCCACCAAAAGTTTGAGCATGGCTTGGGCCATGAGAGGGGGGCCAGCAAAATAAATTTCCATGTTGCCTAAGTCATTGGCGTGAAATTTTTGAACCACTTCGTGGACAAAACCTCGTTCACAGCCAGGGGGCAAAACCTCATCCGCTGTCGCATTGGAGACGACCGGAGTGTAGTGTCCCATGGTGGCCCAAAGCGGCAACTCATTGAGCATATCAAGGCCGCAGATGTCTCGCGTCTCCCTGGCGCCATAAATGAAGTGAATGTTCTGAAAAGGAAGAGCCTGGCGTGAAAGTGCTCCTCTGGCCAAAGAGACCATGGGCGCCAAGCCCGAGCCACCGCCCACCAACAAGATGTCCCTTGGGGCATCCTCACGCAAATAGGCCATACCGTAGGGACCGTCAATGCGAACCTTCTCGCCCAAAGGCATGGAGAAGAGTTTTTGGGTGCCGAGGCCTCCTTGGGTCAAGCGCACTTGAAAATCAAGGCGTTGGTGGCTTCCACCCCCTTGGCTCATCGAGTAGGCTCTGGGGCCCTGGACGTCTGAGAAATGGATCAGCGCGTACTGTCCAGAAGCGAAGCTCAAGGGGGCGTCACACTCAAAAGAGAACTCATGCAAGTCATGGGTGATGGCTCGCTTGTGGCTCAGGCTTGCAGAGGTTTGAAGAGGCAGATGAACAGGTGCGTAGTGTTCCATTTCTCGCACCTTGATGCGTGTGTTGGAGCAAGCCTCGGCTTGGCATCCTAGCCAGCGGTTCTTGAGGCGATCTTTTTCACTGAGCCCTGGTGCATCGCTCCAAAAGCTTTGCAGTTCTCCTTCAAGAAGCTCAAATTTACAATTGCCGCAAGAGCCTACATTGCACTCATACGGAAAACCAATGCCTGCTCGAAGTGCTGCTCTTAAAATGGTGTCACCCGGGGCGCAGGGGAAATGTTTTGTCGAGCCGTCGATTTGAATCTGAAACATGGGGTTTGGAAAAAATAAAAATAAGATGAAGAAACAAGACGCAAAAATTGCTCATCAATGAGTTGTTTCACCAAAGGGTCTTGGTCATGGGCGATAACCCAGTTGGGTGGAGATGTCTTGCGCGGTTTGGAGCACCAAAGGGGCCAATGCTCTTAACTTCTTGAGTGTGAGTCGTTGACTGGGGCCGCCTACACCAATAGAGGCCACCACTTGTGAACTGATGTCTCGCAAGGGGGCAGAAATGCCTCTCATGCCGATTTCAGACTCTTCGTCATCGATGGCGTAGCCATGGTGACGAACTTGTTGAAAAATATGAACCAATTCGTTCACATCACAGCATGTGTTGGGGGTTCTGGGTTTGAGCTCTGAGTGCAGTACTTTTTGAATCAATTCATTGCTGCTGAACGATAAAATGGCCCGGCCTTCGCTGGTACAAAATGAGGGCTTGAGCGTTCCGATGTAATTTTTCATGCGGATGGCTTGGCTGCTTTCCAAGTTGTAGAGATAAATGATGTTGGTCTCATTCATGACCGCCAAGTGAATGGTCTCCCCCGTTCTTTCTCTCAGCACGTTCAAGAAGGGTTGAGCCATGTTGGAGACATCCAGGCGTCTTCTGACCAAGGCGCCCATGATGAAGAGATTGATGCCCAAGCGGTATCGACCATTTTCCGGGTTTTGTTCCAACAAGCCTTCGCTCAGCAAGGTCACGGCCAGTCGGTGGGCCGTGCTTTTCGCCAAGCTAAGTCTCTTGGCAAGGCTGCTGATGCCAATTTCAGGTTCAATCTCTGAGAAGCATTTGAGCACACGAACGGAGGCAGCAACTGAAGACAGTCGGGCGCTTTTAGAGGGTTGTCGTTCCATGAGATTGAACTTCTTAACAAGTTTGAAAAGATCATACATCATTTTCTTTTATAAGGAACAGTGTTCCCTATAAAAGAAAGAGATGAAAAAGTGAAAAGACACGCGGTCATGGCCTTTGAGCGTTAAAATATGTAAGATTGATAAAATATAAATGGTAAGTATTACAGGGAAAACCCGCAATCCATTTGCTTGACACTTAAAAGAGATTCAAGCCTAATATTGGGTGTGCCTGTATGTGGATCTATGTCCCATATAAAGGAACCATAAAGCGAGTCTCCAATCGATGGAGTTTCTTGCGTTAAGCCTTGTATCATCGGGTGATTCCTGTAATAGATGTTTGCGTGTCTATTGATCCTTTCGTTGGAGAAACATCAGTGCAAAGCCCTGTTGCGGCGGAACCTCACCGTCCTGTGAATTTTAGATTTGATTCCAAGTGGTTGGTCATTGGGATCTGCTTGGTCGTGGTTGGCTTTTTGGCCTTGGTGCCTTTTGGCTTCATGATTTGGCAAAGTTTTTTGACGCCTGAGACGGCGGACGTACCCGCCAAGGTCACTTTTTCGAACTACATCACGGCTTACACGGATGCAGAGACGATCACGACTTTGTTCAACTCGATGCAGTTTGCATTAGGGGGGTCTCTTTTGGCCTTTGTCATCGGGACAGCGTTGGCCTGGATGAACGAGAGGACGAACACCCCGATGCGACGACTCTTTTATGCGTTGTCGATCATTCCCCTGATCATTCCAAGCATTTTGTTCACCATTGCTTGGATCATGTTGGCGAGTCCTAAAATTGGTTTGATCAACATGGCCTTGCAATCGTGGTTCGGTTTGGAGTCGCCCCCTTTTAACATTTACTCCATGTGGGGGATGATTTGGGTCGATGGGCTGCATTACTCACCCATGGCGTTTTTGCTCATGTCTGCGGCCTTCAGGGCCATGGATCCATCTCTTGAAGAGTCTGCGGTGATGAGCGGATCTGGTATATTAAGAACCCTTTGGCGCATCACCTTGAGGCTGGCCATTCCCGCCATTGTGGCCACCGTTTTGACGCTTTTTGTGCGCGCCATTGAGTCCTTTGAAGTGCCAGCTTTGTTGGGTTTGCCCGCTGGCATTCAAGTCTTCACATCAGCCATTTATCAAGCGATCCATCAGTTCCCAAGTCAATTGGGTCTGGCGTCTGCTTATTCAGTGGTGTTGTTGTTGATCACGTCAGTGGGTATTTATATCCAAGCCAAAATATCATCGACTGGTGGCAAATATGTGACCGTCACAGGAAAGGGATTTCGCCCGAGAAGCATTGATCTGGGTCCTTGGCGGTATTTGACGACAGGTATCTTCTTGCTTTACTTTTTGTTGATTGTCCTCTTGCCCTTTTTGGTGTTGCTGTGGTCCTCATTGCAAAAGTTTTACGCGCCCCCGTCGGTTGAAGCCTTGAAACATTTGACCTTGGATGGTTACCGTTATGTCTTGGGTTCAAGCAATATTCTTCACGCGCTCTTGAACAGCTTATGGATGGCGGTCGCATGCGCCACCATCGTGATGCTGTTGTCAGCGGTCGTGTGTTGGGTGGTTGTGAAGACGAAGATCCCAGGGCGTTGGTTGTTGGACAATTTGGCCTCCTTGCCCATGGTCTTTCCTGGCTTGGTCTTGGGCGTGTCGATCATGATTTTTTATCTGACCTTTGACATTGGCATCTACGGCACATTTTGGATTATTTTGCTTGCCTACATCACGCGTTTCATGCCTTATGGCATGCGCTACAACACCACATCCATGATTCAAATCCATAAAGACTTGGAAGATTCTGCGGCCATGAGTGGTGCGGGGTGGTTCACGGTTTTTAAGAGGGTGATTTTGCCTTTGCTCAAGCCTGGCATGGTTGCCGGTTGGATTTACGTCATGATTGTCTCCGTTCGTGAGTTGTCAAGTTCCATTTTGCTCTACAGTCCAGGCAATGAAGTGATCTCCATCGTGATTTGGGAGTTATGGGAAAACGGGCAATATGTCGAATTGTCTGCCTTGAGCGTGATGTTCATTCTTTTGCTCTTGGTCTTGGTGATGATTGCGCAACTCATTGGCAAACGTTTTGGTGTGAAAGAAGCGTGATGCTGCGCCTAAAACCGACGCTGAAGTTTTTCAGACTAAAGAATGTATTAAAGGAAAAAAAGTTGTGTTAAAAGTTACCGGTCTATTCACACAATACGTGAGCGACAAAGGCGTGGTGGTGCAAGCTGCCAAGGATGTTTCCTTTGAAGTGCCGAAGGGCAAACTTTTCACCCTTTTAGGGCCTAGCGGCTGTGGAAAAACCACGACGCTCAGATCCATTGCGGGCTTAGAAAAACCTACCCAAGGCTTGATCGAGGTTTACGGCCAGGCGGTTTACAGCTCTGCCAAAGGTGTCTTCACTCCACCGAATCAGCGCGGATTTGGTATGGTGTTTCAGTCTTATGCGATTTGGCCTCACATGACGGTGTTTCAAAACGCCAGCTTCCCCATGGAAGTGGGGGCCAAGAAGTTCACGACGGCGGAAATCAAAGAGCGTGTCATGCGCGTGCTGGAATCTGTGGAGCTCGCTCCTTACCACGACAGAGACGCGACTCGTTTGTCAGGCGGTCAACAGCAGCGTTTGGCCCTGGCTCGCGCATTGGTGATGGAGCCGCAACTTCTGTTGCTCGATGAGCCGTTGTCCAATTTGGATGCAAAACTCAGAGAAAAAATGCGTTTTGAATTGAAAAAGATTCAACGAGAACTCAACATCACCACCATCTACGTGACGCACGATCAATCCGAGGCCTTGGCGCTTTCGCACGAAATTGCTGTGATGTCGGCGGGTCGAATCGTTCAACGCGGAACGCCTAGAGAAATTTACGAAAAACCGATTGATAAATTTGTGGCCGATTTCGTTGGGGCCATCAATTTCATTGACGCAAGCGTGAAACACTTGGACCTTCAGCAGCACATCATGGTCTTGGAGTCCGAGGTTGGTTTGATTCAACTGCCCATCCAAGAAGACTTCAAAGTCGGCGATGCGGTGCAAGTGTGCGTGCGGCCAGAAAATGTCCACTTGAGCGACACCCCCCCGCATATCGATCATTTGAATCGCTATGAAGGCACCGTAGACCAAAAAATATTTTTAGGCGAAGTTTTGGATTTCCAGGTCAAGATTCGCGAAAAACTGATTTTGTCCCGCGTTCACCCCACACAACTGACACCCGTTGGGCAACCCATTCACGTGTATTTTGATCCACGAGGGTGTGTGGTTTTCAAAATGCAATAAAAACTTTGAACTTATTTTTATAACCTAGAGCAACACTCATGACGATTAAAACGATTGAAACGAATTCGCAGGATTACGTTCCCAATGAATCCCACTACCACAGCAAGAAGGATCGTACTTTTGTGCGCGCCATTGCAGGTCCTTACAATTTAAAAGATGAGTTGACGCGTTTGCGTGCCATGCCTCGCGTTAGAAAAGGCAAGGACATCAAATTCAACGATGGTCCCCAAGCTTTTAGTCGTCACTATGTAGAGCCCAAAGACGGCATCACCCAGACCTTTCACATGCACTTGGAAGAGTATGGTCCCGGTGCTCGTTCACAAAAACATGGACACGTGAACGAGGCTGCCTTTTATATCTTAGACGGCGTAGGTTATGAAGTCCATGACGGTATTCGCTATGACTGGAAGGCGGGGGATGTGGCGATTGTTCACAACAACTGCGTTCATCAGCACTTCAATGCGGATTCGGTCAAACCCGCTCGCGCGCTGGTGATCAAAACCAAGCCGATGTACATGTTCATGAACATGCTCTTTCAACAGCAAGTTGAACCTCGCCCAAGCGAGCCTGCAGCCGGTGGCGAAGGGTTCAAAGCGAGAAACGATGAGCAAGACTTTAATCACCCAGAGGGAGGATACTAAAATGGCATGGGACGAATCAAAAACATGGATGGGTGGAGATGCGCAAGGCGCTTTTTATCAGGGCTTGCTGGACGATGCTTCTCAGGCACCCGTTAGAAATGCAAAGAGAAAAAAGGTAGTTCATCCAGAGGAAATGCCTTGGGAAATGGCTCGCCAAGGCTTGTTGAAGCATTTGCTCAACGAGCAAATGAACACGCGCATGGAGACGGTAGATGCCTACATGCAACTCATTCCACCTGGATCGCACTCTGGTAAGCATCGCCACTTGGCCGAGGAGTGTGTGTACGTCCTAGAGGGCAAGGGCTATGATTTGCATCAGGATTGTGATGTCGAAATCACAGACACCTACCATTGGAAACCTGTGGATGAAATCAAGCGCTATGAGTGGGAAGCTGGGGATGTGATCTATATTCCACCCAATACGATCCATCAGCACTTCAATGCAGACCCTTCAAAACCGGTTCGATTGATCTCCTCGACCAACCGCATCTTCAAGTACTGTGGTTTGAATGACATGGAGCAGCTGGAAAATGCCCCTGAGTTCGATCCATCCATCACACTGAATGCAAAAAACATTCTTCAATATTTGAAGAACAAGTGATTCACTTGTTTTCTTTGAAGTGTTAGACCCAAAAGAGATATTTTAAATGAGCAAAGATGCCCTGGTTTCCGATGATTTAGCGCAAAAGTTTGCGACCGAAAAGGAGACGCCCTATACCCGATGGGTCAAGTCCGAAGGACTTGACATCATCAGCGCGCACTATGTCAAAAACCTCAACACAGTTGACGTAAAACCTTGGGCCAGACGCGGCGGCAAGGGCGTGTTTATCAACCATGAGGCGTCTAGAACGTCCAACGATTGCTATGTGGTTGAAATCGCGCCAGGTCAGCAACTCGAGCCACAGCGTCAACTCTTTGAAGAGATGATCTACGTGCTCTCAGGGCGAGGGTCGACTACGGTTTGGAACGATCAGGGTCACCGCATCACATTTGAATGGCAAGCCGGTGCGCTTTTTGCTATTCCCTTGAACTGCTCGCACCAACACTTCAATGGCTCAGGTAAAGATGCAACGAGGTTTGTGGCTGTGACGAATGGCC
>JBAXNB010000076.1:0-11058 GCA_037134015.1 Betaproteobacteria bacterium
CTTTCGTCGAGTCGACCGCTGGTTTTGAGTTCACCCAAGGCCAGTTGCATGCCCTTGACAGCACCTTGCAAAGCAGCGTTGGCGTACAAGACCATTCCAAAACCCATATCACTGAATTCTTTGGCGTGCATATTGGGTGTTTTGCCACCAATCACCATGTTGATGATCTGAGGGCTTGAGAGTCTTTGCGGGATCGCTTTGATTTCTTCAACGGATTCGGGCGCTTCAACAAACAACACATCTGCACCAGCTTCCTCATAGGCCAGCGCACGCTCAATGGCAGACTCAAAGCCCTCTACTGCTCGTGCGTCAGTTCTGGCAATGATCAAGAAGTCTTGGTGTCGCCTTGCATCAACGGCCGCTTTGATTTTCCCCACCATGTCTGATTTCGAAATCACGCCTTTGTCGTTGAAATGGCCACATTTCTTGGGGTTGATTTGGTCTTCTAGTTGAATGGCATGCGCGCCTGCAGCCTCCAACACTTTGACCGTATGAAAGGTATTTAAAGCATTGCCAAAGCCTGTATCTGCATCGACAATCAATGGCAGAGGCACGGCTTGCGAGATGGCTTGTGTGTGCGAAGCTAGGTCTGTGAGGTTGATAAAGCCCAAGTCAGGCATGGCGTAAAAAGTGTTGGTCAGGCCAGCGCCACTTAGATAAATCGCTTCGTATCCCAGCGCGTGAATGACTCGAGCGGCCAAAGCGTTGGCAGCACCGGGAACCACAAGACCATTTTTTTGTAGCAGTCGGGCTTTAAGTGTTGTTCCTAAATAGTGGCTCATTCTTCTGTCATTCCTGTGGTTTTAACGACGTTTTGCAATCTGGCACGCTCTTGCACAATGAATTGCTCAAAAGAGGCCCTGGTGCCTCCGATGGGCTCAATACCAACCGCCTTCAAGCGGTCTTGGATCTCTTTGTTTTTCATGCCCGCGTCAATGGCCGCGGACATTTGTTGAACGATAGGCTCTGGCGTACCTTTGGGTGCATGCAGACCTGCCCAATGCGCAATTTGAATGTCGGTGAAGCCTTGCTCCATTGCAGTTGGAATATCTGGATACATCGCCAAGCGATGGGTCCATGTGGTTGAGAGTGCACGCACTTTTCCGCTCTTGATGAAAGGCAGCACCACAATGCTGGCTTCGGAGGTGGCGTCGACTTGTCCACTGATAACGGCAGTCAATGACTCGGAGCCACTTTTGTAGGGAATGACGCGCAGTTTCGCATCGGCTTTGATGTTGAGGAGTTCCGCAACAAAGTGAGGCGTGCTGCCCGTCCCCGCAGTTGCAAAATTAAGTCCACCACTAGATTTGGATCGGCTGATAAAGTCTTTGATGTTTTGGTGGGGTGAGTTGGCCGGCACAATGATGACCGAGGGTGCCAAGGCGATCATGGCAACAGGCACCAAATCACTGTCTTTGTAGGGCATGGTTTTCTTGATCATGCTGTTGGAAATGATGCCCGCTGCACTGATCAAAAAGGTGTACCCGTCTGGCGAGCTCTTTGCAACATAGTCAGCACCAATGGTGGCGCCAGCACCAGGCTTGTTGTCAATGACAATGGCTTGGCTCAGCACCTTTGAAGCGCCTTCGGCAGCAGCCCTTGCAATCAAATCATTGGCTCCGCCTGGTGCGAAAGGCACGACAAATTTGATGGGCTTGGAGGGCCACACATCCGCAAAAGACAAGCTCATGCTCAGAGTCAGTAAAAGAGCAAAGGGATAGAAAAAAACGTTGCGTTGATGGAGTGTCATGGGTGTGTAAAAAAGTAGAAGGTCTTCAAGACTGGGATTTTAATCCTCTTTATCTTGGTGCGGGGACTTATCCTGGGCTGCACCCATTTCATGCGGTGACCAAAGTTCATCACCAGGCTCAGTTCTCTTTGACTCCTCAAGCAAAGTTCACGAAAACCCTAATGAAGCCGAAGCTCAGATCTATTAACCTTTGAGCATCTCGAGATGTTAAACCATCTGCTTTTTTTCGAACTGAACTCTTCCATAGGTCTGCATATGAAAACTGTACAAAAAAGATCATTTATTGCGTTGGCGGTGAGCGCTGGCCTGGGGCTTGGTATGCTGACGGGTAACTGTTTTTCGCAAGAAAAATACCCGCTCAAAACCGTGACCCTGATTGTGCCTCAAGCCGCGGGTGGTGCCAACGATGCCATTGCGCGAGTGATTGCTCAAAAATTATCAGAAGCAAGTGGGCAAACCTTTCTGGTGGACAACCGTCCGGGCGCTGGAGGCAATGTCGGGACAGCACTCAGTGCCAAGGCCAAAGCCGATGGCTACACCTTGCTGGTCAATGCCGACAGCGCCCAAGTGATCAATCCTGCCTTGTATCAAAAAACAGGTTTTGATCCGGTCAAGGACTTTGACCCGGTAGCACCATTGGCCAAAGCGGGTTACGTGTTGGTGGCCAACCCAAGTTTTGCGGCCAACAATGTGGCCGATTTGATCTCTCTTGCCAAAGCCAAGCCAGGTGACTATGCCATTGCTTCAGCAGGAAACGGTACCATGAATCACCTCATCATCGAAATGGTTCAAAAGGCCGCTGATATCAAGTTGCAACATATCCCTTACAAAGGCGCAGCTGGTGCCGCAACCGACGTTGTTGGCGGACAAGTACCACTATCGGTGCAAAGCATGCCATCGTCCATTGCATTCATTCGCAGTGGCAAGCTCAAAGTGCTTGGGGTGGTGAATGAAAAGAGACTGGTCTCTTTGCCCGACGCGCCAACCATTGGTGAAACCATCAAGGGCTTTGGTGCAACTCCATGGTATGGTATGTTCGCACCAGCTGGTACACCCAAGGCGGTCAACGCATGGCTACAAACGGAAATCTCTCGCGTATTGGACGACAACGACACCAAGGACAAACTCGCAACCGTCGGCTGCGAGCCCTTTAAAGGCAACTCTGAAGTCTTGGGTGCACTGGTAAGAGACGACTTGGTGCGCTGGGCCAAGATCGTCAAAGATTCTGGCGCCAAAGTAGACTGAGCTCAGAAAATTTTTCTTGTAAAAGCTCTAAAGGCCTAGTCCCTGGTCAATCCCACGAGTTTGACCATTTTGGTCATGAGTTCCTTGTCAGCCAAAAAAAGCTGATTGAACTCCTCTAGGCTCATGTTGGCAGGCTCAATGCCTTGAGTCATCAACCTGGATTTGGCTGGTTCGCTTGAGATGACTTTGTTGATGGCGACATTGAGTCGCTCCAAGATGGGTTTAGGGGTGGCCGCAGATGCCAGCAGCCCAAACCAAGATTCAAAGTAAAAATCTTTTAATCCAGACTCATGGAAGGTCGGGATCTGGGGTCTCAAAGTGGACCGCTTTTTGGCCGTGATGGCCAAGGCTCTGATGCGAGGGTCTGAGATGTAAACGCCAACTCCCGCGGTGGGGACAATCACCGCTTGGGCCCTGGCGGCCAAGACATCATTGGTCGCCTCTTGTGTGCCCTTGTAGGGGACGTGTGTGACATCAATGCCTGCTGTTTTACAGAAATAAGCCATTGCCAAATGGGTAGAACTGCCAATGCCAGCAGATCCGTAATTGAGCTCACCTGGGTGCTTTTTAGCAAACTGAATCAGCTCAGCCACATTGGTGAATGGCGTTTGTGTGTTTGAGAGCAAAACATAACTTTGTAAGCCGATATTGGCCACAGGTGCGAAATCTTTGATCGGGTCGTAAAAGGGCTTTGCTCCTAGAGCGGAAGTCACAAAGTGACTGGACGCAGCCATTAGAAGTGTTTTTCCATCGGGGGCCGAGTTGGCGACAAGAGACGTTCCAATGGCGCCACCCGCACCTTGATGACTTTCGATGATCCAGTTTTCTCCTAACTCGCGTGCCATTTCTTGGTACATGGCTCGAGCGGGTAGTTCTCTAGCGCCACCAGGTGCAAAGGGCACAATGATTTTGCCAATACTTTTGTTGTTTTGTGCAAATGTAGGCAGAGAAGTCAGCGCCAAAAACCAGCCGATGGCCTCTCTCCTGTCGAGTCGAACTTTTGAAGCGCAGGGTGATAGGGTCATGGTTTAAAAGTGCCTTAAAAAGGGTTGAGAAAAAGAGGGTGACTATCTGAAATGACTTGGATTCCAAAACAAATCATCGACCTGATAAAGTTCAGGAATGAGCCCTTGTTGATATGCATAAAGGATCAAGAGTTCAAGCGCTTTTTTGTTTTGATCAATACCAAAGGGGGTCAAATCTATGCTGCTGTGGTGCTTGGCGTCTGCGGTTTTTTTGCTTTCTTCAAGAAGTCGATAAACCTCATGAACGAGGGCAGGTTGTTCGTTGCAAAAACTGTTTTTGATGACCATCATGTGGTTGATGGGAACCATTCCATGGCGAAGTCCCCAGGCTTGAGCAGCTTCGTTGGGATCAGGTAAAACCGGTTGGAGTCTGTCGTCATTGGGCAAGTCGGTGCCAATGATCGCTGCGTCCAACTCTCCATGGAGCAACATGTCAACCATGTTTTGATCAGCGCGCGCTCTTTTAAATCCTTTGGGGTCTGGAAATTCAGCCAAATGACCGTGCTCAAAAGTCACCCATTGAATATCGCGCAAATTCACGCCATATTCATTGCTCAAAATTCCTCTGACCCAAGTGACCGTGGTTTGAGCATGGGCGCGAATACCGATCCTTTTCCCCTTGAGTTGAGCAACACCTAAAGCTCCGCGCTCACGGTTGTGGACCAAACAATGGTGCTGATAGCGGCCCGCACCAACAACGGCCGGCAACATCATCAAGGGCTTGTTATAAGCTTTGGCTTGAAGGGCCGTGACCAACGCGAGTTCAGCCACATCGAACTCAAGATCTCTCACCACACGTTTGAAGAACCGGTTAGGGACTGGGGCGTCGGTGAATTTAAAATCAATCTGGTCTGATGGAATCAAGCCTTCTTTAAGGGCCAAGGTATTGGGATAGGAGCCCAAAAGCGTGTTGAGGATGATTTTTTCTTGTGACATGTTTTAAACCCCTTGGATAAGCTTTAAATGTGGGTAAAGTTGGTGCGCGGTTTTTGAGAAAACCCATTCTTGCTCATCGAGGGGTACAAGCGCTGCGGCCTTCAAGGCCTCGGTCAAATGGTCTTTCAATGAGCCCGTGTTGGCTGGGAAATTTGATCCCCAAGCGATCCGCTTTGCGCCAAAAGTATCGACCACTTTTTTAAAGAAGCTTTGTGCATCAGACAAGCCAAGTGCTGAGTCTCTGACAATGTGGGTGGTCAGCTTGAAGTGAAGATGTTCAAATTTTGCCAATTCAAACAAACTGTTGGCACTCGCATAAGGCGGGCCATCTTGCATATCGGGTCTTGCAAAATGGTCTAAAAGTACAATGGCTTTTGGGAACCGAGTCAGTAAATTTTTTAACGATGGCAATCCATTGGATCTGATTTGAACGCAAACAGGAATTTGTTGGCTTGAGATGAGGTCCCAAAGTGCAAATGCTTTGGGGTCATCGAGTTTTTTTGTGTCGTCTTGAGCTGTATGGCCTGCGATAAAGAGTCTTAAGCCGCTCAAGCCTTTTTGGCTCCAAAGTTGAACTTGGTCAAGCGCAGCAGGGTCAAGAAAGTCCACTGAGAACACGCCCACAAAAGCCTCAGGGTGGTCTTTGGTGCCTTGAACAACGTAGCTGCTGTCGTGCCCATAGCAAGTGGAGGCTTGAACGAGGACGGACTTGCTCACCCCCGCGTCTTTCATGTGTTGAACCATCTGGTGGCTGTTGACAGGACGCTCCTTGGACCAATCAGATTGTTTGCCGCCCATGGGGTCGAGCACTGGAAATTGTTGGGGGTCATCGGAGATGATGTGGCAATGGGTATCAACAATATTTGAAATGGAATGTGACATAGCAGGGTCTGATGTTTGGGGGACTTTGAACCACTGAAATCAGTGGTTCAACAGGTGTTTGACGAACGCTTGTGCAGTTGAATCGGTTTTGAGATGTCCGCCAACATCGGGTGTGACCTGACCAGTTTGCATCAGATGCACAGCGGTTTGCTCCATCGCTTGAGCGGCCATCTTGAATTGTGCAAGTCCTCTTCTTTGGCCGTGCCACTCAAGCAGCATGGCAGCAGAAGTGATCTGTGACAAAGGGTTTGCAATGTTTTGACCCGCAATGTCAGGAGCAGAACCATGAGCTGCTTGGCCCATTGCGAATTGATCTCCAGCATTGAGAGTTCCCGCCAAGCCTAAGCTGCCAGAAAGTTCAGCGGTGAGGTCAGACAAAATATCACCAAACATGTTGGTGGTGACGATGACGTCAAATTTCTCAGGCGCTCTCACCGCATGGGCCATCATGGCGTCAACAATCAAATCATCGACCATGATGTCTGGGTAAGCTTTGGCTGTTTCACGGCAAATGTCAATGAACATGCCGTCGCCTATTTTCAAGACATTGGCTTTGTGCACAATGGTGACGTGTTTTTTTCTGTTTTTTGCAAGTTCAAATGCACTCTTTGCTATTCTCTCGCAGCACAGTCTTGTGATACGTCTAAGGGAGATGACCACATCAGGGGTGATGAGCATTTCACTACCACCTGATTCCACATTTCTGTCTGCATAAAACCCCTCGGTGTTTTCACGCAGAACAATCAAATCAAAATCATGGGCCGTTCTCTTGGCAATGCCTGGATACGTCTTGGCCGGTCGAATGTTGGCGTAGAGATCGAGTTTTTTTCGAAAAAACATCGATGGATTGATTTCACCTTTGGACTCGTCTTTGAAGTCGTAGGTGGCCATTGGGCCAAGCATCAAGCCGTCGCTGTTTTTAACCTTCTCAAGCAACTCTGGGGTGACGGTTGCGCCAACGGCTTTGAGGCTTTCGTGTCCGGCACTGGCTTGTTCCAAGTCCAATTCAAGTTTGAACTTTTTAGACACCGCGCTCAGCACCTCTTCGCAAGCGGCCATGGTCTCTGGTCCAATACCATCGCCAGGAATGACAATCATTTTCATTTTCATTTTTCCAAGTAAACTCTAAACAAATCCAGACAGAGTTTTTGAGTTTTTGATGGATTACCTAAGGCCTAGAGTTTACCGATTTATCGCTTTGAATTTGATTTTTTTAACTTTTAATGTTTTACTTTTTTTTACGTCATGAAAAATATATCTAGAAACGAACTGACCACCCTGACACAATCTGCTTTTGTTGCGCTGGGACTCAGTCCTGCTGATGCCAGCGATGTCGCCGACATCTTGGTGATGGCTGAGTTGTTTGGCTTGACAACCCATGGCGTTTCAAGGGTGGAGTCTTATGGCGAACGCTTGTTGCTTAAAGGGATCAACCCTAGGCCCAACATTGTGGTTGAGCAATGTGCTGCGGCTTTGTTCAAGGTGGATGGGGACAACGCCGTGGGCCCCTTGGTTGGAATGAAGTGTTTGAATGTTGCCATGCAAGCAGCCAAGCAACAGGGCGTTGCGGTGGTCTTGGCCAGAAACAGCAACCACTTTGGCCCCATCTCTCCCTATTCTTTTTTGGCTGCAGAGCAAGGTTTTGCCACCATCATTGGAAGCAACGCGACCACCACAATTGCGCCGTGGGGCGGAAGCGATGCAAGGCTTGGTAACAGTCCCTTGGGCTTTGGGGTGCCCAATCCCAAGGGCCCCCCTTTTTTGCTGGACATGGCCATGAGTGTGGTAGCAAGAGCGAAAATTCGAAACGCATTCAAAGCGGGACAGTCCATCCCTGAGACCTGGGCCACAGATGCCAAGGGCGTCCCGACAACCAGTCCCAAGGACGCTTTGGATGGCTTTTTGTTGCCCATTGGTGGGCACAAAGGCTATGGCATTGCGCTATGGGTGGACATGTTGGCTGGCTTGCTGAGCGGGGCGGCTTATCTGACGCATGTGAAATCTTGGCTCGATGAGCCAGACGTGCCTCAAAATTTAGGTCATTTCTTTGTTTTGATCAATGCTCAATTCTTAGGCAATGCAGAGTGGCTTTCTGAGCGGATGAACGATTTTGCGTCTATATTGCATGGTAGCGAGGCGGCGGACCCTCAAAAACCGGTGATGGTGCCTGGTGAAATCGAGTTGAAAAAGATGCAAGATTATTTGCAAGACGGCATTCCAATTGAGGACGATTTGCTGTTGACGCTAGAAAATTTCAGCCAAGGAAAATTTGTAAAATAGTCTTGAATGGGCTGTCCCTGTAGACGGTAATTCCTATGAGCGGGTGCAAGGGATGGTGTTGTAAGATGTTCTGTGTTGAGTAGAAGCAACCCATCCGCTCAACCTAAAAAAATGAAAAAGTGGCGACAAGAGGACCGATGCTTTGAAAATTTACATCATTGATGCGTTTCACCCCTCAGGTGTTGAATTGGCCAAATCCTTTGCTCAAGTGGTTGCCTGGCCTGACCCCAAAGTCAGTGCATGGCCTGAAGAGGCCGATGCGGTCATGGTTCGAATGACGCCGATCACCAAAGAGCTACTGAGCAGAGCCAAAAATGTAAAAATCATTTGTAAGCAGGGCGTTGGCTTAGATACGATAGATCTGTCTGCCGCAAAAGAGCGGGGCATCATTGTCAGTCGCACACCTGGCGTCAACAGTGAAGCTGTGGCGGAAATGGCTCTTGCCTTGTCTTTGACGGTGAGCCGTCGAACCTCTCGCTTTGATCGTCTTTTGCATGAGGGTGTTCCTATCGTGAGACCTGAGCATTTGGGCCTTGAAATGTTCGGTAAAACTGTCGGCGTGGTTGGCATGGGCAACATTGGGACACGTTTTGCCAAAAAATGGCGTTTTGCATTTGATGCTCAAATTTTGGCTTTTGACCCTTATGCTCCCGCCAATGCGTGGTCTGATTTTGAGCATGAGCGAGTGGCAAATTTAAAAGATTTGCTGCCTCGAGTTGATTTGCTGAGCTTGCATTTGCCACTCACACCCCAAAGTTACCATCTGATTGGCCTTCAGGAGCTCAAAATGATGAAGGCGCAATCGATCTTGATCAATGTCTCACGAGGTGGACTGATCGACGAAGAGGCGCTCTACCATGTCATGAGTGAGGGGCATTTGTTTGGTGCGGGTTTGGATGTGTTCGAACATGAGGAGCCGCCCAACAAAGACCACCCCTTGTTAAGATTGGACAATGTGGTGGTTTCCCCGCATGCTGCAGGTGGTACGGTTGAGACCCAGATTCGCAGTTCCATGTTGGTGGCGCAACAAGTCATTGATGTTTTATCGGGAAAGCCACCAGCCAACGTGGCCAATTAAGCAACCTGGAGTTTGAAGTTGAAAAATGAAATCACTGTTCACGGCGTGGTCCATCAGACACCTCAATTTGTGGTGCCTAAAAAATCATGTGATTGTCATACCCACGTGTTTGGACCGCATGATCAGTTTCCTTTATCCAAAGACAGAAAGTACACCCCGCCTGAGGCCTCCATTGAAAATCTCTTGGCCTTGCATGATCCATTGGGCTTGGAGCGGGTGGTCATCGTGCATCCTTCTCCCTATGGAAGCGACAACAGTTGCACACTTGATGCCATCCAACGCTTGGGAGAAAGAGCGCGTGGCGTTGTGGTGATTGACAAAGGCACCACGGAGGTGGAAATTCAAAAAATGCATGATCTTGGTGTTCGAGGGGTGCGCATCAATTTGGAGACGCAGGGTGTGGCCGATAAGAAGTATGCAACCAAAGAAATATCTTGGGTTTATGAAAAAATCAAAGACTTGGGTTGGCACATTCAACTCTTCACCCAATTGAAAGTCCTCAGCGATTTGGAGAGTGTTTTTAAACAATTTGACATCGAATTTGTGGTGGATCATTTTGGATTGATCAATCCAGCCTTGGGCATGTCGCAACCTTACCTGGACAGTGTCATCTCCATGATCAAATCAGGCAAGTTATGGATCAAATTATCTGCCCCCCATCGCATATCTTCAAAGCCTGATGGAGAGGACGTGACAGAGTTAGCCCGTGCACTGATCGAGGCCAACCCCTCAAGAGTGGTCTGGGGCAGCGATTGGCCTCACCCTGGGGGACAAATTGGACAACCCAGAAACATAGATAGGCCTGAAGCGTTCAATCCGATTGACGACGGCGCGGCTTTGAACCGGCTTTACAAATGGGTCAGTGACAAATGGATTTTGGAAAAGATATTGGTCCATAACCCAGAAAAACTCTATGAGTTTTGATGGGCTTTTTTCGGACATTGATAGCTTGGGCAGGCTCGATGCCTTGATTTTTCTGATCGATTGAATTCAATGAAAAAAATTCTTTTTAATGCCTTAAGGCATCTATGCATTCCCCTTTTGACGATTGGGGTGGCTTTTGCTCAAGACCTCTCACCCAAGGCCATCAGGATCATCGTGCCCTTTGCGCCTGGTGGCAGCAATGACATTGTGGGGCGCAGCATGGCCCAGCAGTTGAGCACCCGGCTCAAGCGCAACGTGTTCATTGAAAACAAGCCTGGTGCAGGTGGCTCCATGGGTGCAGATTTGGTGGCTCATGCTGAGCCAGACGGGTCCAACATCTTGCTGATCTCCTCGACCTTCACCATGAACGCTTCAATCATGAAGCTCAATTACGATCCTGTTCAATCTTTTGTTCCGATTGCGATGATGGGTCTTGGGCCCAGTGTCATTGCGGTGAGCAGTGCTCTGCCCATCAACACGATCAAGGAGTTTGTGGCTTATTCCAAAAAAAATCCTGGACAAATTTATTTTGGCTCTGCGGGGGTTGCAAGTTTTCAGCACTTTGCCATTGAGTTGTTCAAATTCAAGACTGGAGCGGACATCACCTTGGTTCATTACAAAGGGGGCGGCCCTGCCTTGGTGGACTTGGCTGCGGGTCATGTTCAGGTCGCCTTGGGCAGTTTGATACAAATGCAAAATTTTCTTCGTGCGGGCAAGATCAAACTCTTGGCCGTTGCCGGTCCAAAGCGGGTTGATTTGATCTCCCAGGTTCCCACGCTCAAAGAGTCTGGCATTGATTTGGAGGTCAACAATTGGTGGGGTTTGCTCGCACCTGCGGGCACTCCTGCGGGCTTTGTAGACATGGTTCACAAAGAAGTCAATGCTTCATTGTCGTCGCCAGAGATGATCAAGCGATTCTCTGCTGAGGGAGCCGAGGC
>JBAXNB010000077.1:0-10955 GCA_037134015.1 Betaproteobacteria bacterium
ACTTCATGGTCTTTACTGGCAATGCAAACCCTGCTTTGGCTCAGGAAATTGCAACCCATTTAGGAACAGGACTTGGTAGCGCAACGGTGGGTCGATTCTCAGATGGCGAGGTCACGGTCGAGTTGCATCAAAATGTGCGGGCCAGGGATGTTTTTGTGGTTCAATCCACGTGCGCACCCACCAATGAAAATTTGATGGAGCTGCTGATCATGGTGGACGCCTTAAAGAGGGCGTCGGCCGAAAGAATCAGCGCAGTCATCCCCTACTTTGGCTATGCCAGACAAGATCGCCGCCCCCGTTCATCAAGGGTGCCGATTTCAGCAAAGATGGTGGCCAATCTCCTTGAAACGGTGGGTGTGGCTCGGGTCCTCACCATGGACTTGCACGCCGATCAAATCCAAGGTTTTTTTGACATTCCGGTGGACAACATCTACGCCTCTCCGGTCTTGCTTGGGGATTTGAGACAAAAGAATTACGAAAACTTGATGGTGGTCTCTCCCGATGTGGGAGGGGTGGTCAGGGCGCGCGCCTTGGCCAAGCAACTGGACTGTGATTTGGCCATCATTGACAAGCGCAGGCCCAAGGCCAATGTGTCCGAGGTGATGAACGTCATTGGAGACATCGAAGGCAGAAATTGCGTCATCATGGACGACATGATTGATACGGCGGGCACCTTGGTCAAAGCGGCAGAGGTCTTGAAAGAAAGAGGCGCCAGAAAAGTTTACGCCTATTGCACCCATCCCATTTTTTCCGGCCCCGCCATTGAACGCATTGCCAAAGGGGACGCTTTGGATGAAGTGGTGATCACCAACACCATTCCTCTGAGCAAGGAATCCAGTGAATGCAAAAAAATTCGCCAACTCTCTGTGGCCGCGTTGATCGCTGAGACGATCCAACGCATTGCCAAAGGAGAGTCGGTCATGAGTTTGTTCTCCGACCAAGATCAATTGTTCTGAACATCTAGAACGCTTGGTAGAAACGGGGAACAACAAAGAGGACAGGCACCAACAGGTGTCTGTTATTTTAAAGACCGAGTCACACTGGTCGCGGTGGACTCTATTGGAGTGAGATATGAAATTTATAGCTTTTGAACGCGCTAAAAATGGGACGGGTGCGAGCCGCCGTCTGCGCATCACGGGACGTACCCCCGGTATCGTCTACGGTGGCAACACCGAACCCTTGTTGATCGAACTCGATCACAACGCCTTGTGGTACACCTTGAAAAAGGAGGCCTTTCACGCCACCATCCTAGACATGGAAATCAATGGCACAGAAAGCAAAGTGTTGTTGCGCGATGTGCAATACCATCCCTACAAGCAGCAAGTCATGCACGTTGACTTTCAACGCGTTGACGAAAACACGAAGCTCACCATGAAGGTGCCACTGCACTACAGCGGTCAAGAGACTTCACCTGCTGTCAAAGCCGATGCCTGCTTGGTCAACTTGGTGATCACTGAACTTGAGGTGAGTTGCTTGCCCTCTCAGTTGCCCGAGTTCATCGCAGTGGATCTGTCGAACCTCAAAAAGGGCACCTCCTTGCACTTGGATGACATCACGCTACCCACTGGTGTGGTCGCTGTGACCCACGGCAAGAAAAACCCCGTTTTGGTCTCTGTGGTGTCCGTCGCCGCTGAGGCGGAGGTCGCACCAGCTGCAGAAGCCAAAAAACCTGAAGGCAAGAAATAAACTCGAAAGAGCTTTTTTATCCATCGCCAAAGAAACGGCCCTAGTGAACAGAACTAGAGGCCGTTTTTTTATGACTTCTGCCACTCATCCGCTCCCCTTCAAGCGCTGTCGTCTTTTACAATCCCTCACACCATGATCAAACTCTTTGTAGGCCTTGGCAACCCAGGGCCAGAATACAGCCAAACTCGACACAACGCGGGGTTTTGGTGGATCGATCGTTTGAGCGAGCAGTTGAAAGCTCCTCTTCATTATGAAAAGAGTTACAAAGCACTGTATGCCAAAGTGCAATTGAAAGACCACACCTTGTGGCTTTTAGAGCCACAGACGTTCATGAACCTCTCGGGCCAGTCGGTGAGTGCACTCGCTCACTTTTTCAAGATCAAGCCTGAAGAAATCTTGGTGGTGCACGATGAGCTGGACGTCATCCCCGGGCAAGCAAAGTTAAAACTCGGCGGCTCCCACGCAGGCCACAACGGGCTCAGAGACATCCATGCACAACTGGGCAGCGATCAGTACTGGAGGCTTCGCCTTGGGATCGGTCACCCGGGGGTGAAGTCTGAGGTGATTCACTGGGTTTTAAAGAAACCCTCGCTTGAACAACGCTTGGCCATCGATGAATGCTTAGAACGCAGTCTCGGCGCATTTGAAGATTTGGTCATTGGAGACATGAGCAAGGCGACGCTTAAAATTCACACCTCCAAGCCCCCAAGACCAAAGCCTGCAAGACCCCTTGACCCCATGACACAAGAAGCCGGGTCGTCGGCCCCTAAAACAGCCCCTAAAACAGCCACTTCAGCGGCCACTACAACAGCCACTACAACAGCCCTTACACCAACCCCTTCCTCTGCCCCAAAGCCCCCCTCACCCTAACACCTCCAAAGAACTCGAACACCTCTTAGGCGAGGGGTGGTTGGGCCATCAATCGATGGAACTTGTTCATCAATTCCGTCTCTGACTCTTTCACATCAGGGTTCAAAGGAATGCAGTCCACTGGACAGACTTGCACGCATTGGGGTTCATCAAAGTGACCCACACATTCCGTGCACTTGCTCGGATCGATCTCGTAAATCTCAGCGCCAAAGTAAATCGCTTGATTGGGGCATTCGGGCTCACACACATCACAATTGATGCATTGACTGGTGATCATCAAAGCCATTGAACAGAACCCCTTCTTTTACCCCATTGAACATTCAGCACCTGCGTGTTCATGATCGTTTGAATTTTTCTTTCAAAGCCTCTTCAACACAAGGCGACACCCAGGCACCCACCTGCCCACCTAAGCTTGCAATCTCTCGAATCAGGGTGCTGGACAAGGACAAAAACTGTGCCTCTGGGTTCAAGAACACCGTCTCCACCTCAGGGGCCAACAACCTGTTCATGCCCGCCAATTGGCTCTCGTAATCAAAGTCCGTCAACGAGCGCACCCCGCGGATCATCACCTTCGCACCTTGTTGAAGGGCAAAGTCTTTGACCAAGCCCTCAAAGCCCATCACCTCGATGTTGGCATGGTCCTTGAACGCCATTTGAGCCAACTCGATGCGCTCGGCCAATGTGAACAGTGTTTTTTTGTGATGGGCCTGCGCGACAGCCAAAATGACATGGTCAAACATCTGCGAGCTGCGCACAAGGATGTTTTCATGACCCAAGGTCAAGGGATCAAACGTACCAGGATAAACAGCTTTGACAGTCTTAGACATCCAATGACCTCGCTTCTTTAAAAAATCCATTCAGCTTTGCTGATGCCATGGGTCCTTCAACCCATCTCTTCTTGCCCTACTGGATTCTATGCAATAAGTGGGCATGGACTTGGCCCGCCTTCAAATACTTCGTGCACTCTAGCCCAAGACCCGTCATGGCCTCAGGATCTAATTTTTGAGGCGACTCCACATACATCCAACCCGAGGCTTTCAGCACGCCCAAGGCCGCTTTCATGGCAGGGGTGAACAAATCGCTTTGAAAGGGTGGATCGATGAACACCACATCCACCGATGCTTTGGGCAAATGGCTCAGTCCATGCACGCCGTCGATTTTTTTCAACACCAGCCCTTGGGCTTTGAAGCGCATGATGTGCTCTTCGATGGCTTGACACAAGGCCCTGTCCAATTCAAACAGATGAACCGATGTCGCTCCTCGAGACGCACTCTCCAAACCCAAAATGCCAGTCCCTGCAAACACATCCACACAGCTCCATCCACTCAAATCTTGTCCCAACCAATTGAACAAGGTCTCACGCACTCTGTCTGGCGTGGGCCTCAACCCTTCACGGTCCAACACCTTGATCTTGGAGCGTCTCCATAGTCCACCAATGATGCGCAATTCATGTGCACTCAAGGCTCAGTACCTACCACCACGGTGACCATTTTTTTGGGGTCGATCAGTCCTTTAAAAGCTTGATGAACATCTTTGACGCTCACCTTCTGAACTTCAGCGCTCCACGTCTGCAAGTAATCCAGCGGCAAGTGGTACCAAGCCACATTGGCCACGTTGTCAAGAAGCTTTTTGTTGCTATCGATTCTCAAGGCAAAACCACCGATCAAGTTGTCCTTGGCCGCTTGCAACTCCTCTTGGGTCGGCCCCTCAGAGACAAACTCTTCCAAGACATCTTGGACCACCTTCAAGGCCTGATCGGTTTGATCCTTTCGGGTCTGCAAGCCAATGGTGAAGGGTCCAGTTTGCAAAGCCGGGGCAAAGTAGCTGTAGACGCTGTAACTCAAACCCCTTTTTTCACGAACTTGCTCGGTGAGTCGAGACACAAAGCCCCCGCCTCCTAAGATATAGTTTCCAACCGTCAACGGGAAATACCTGGGGTCGGCCCGCTCGATGCCTGGCTGCCCCATCAAGACATGGGACTGGGCGGAGTTAAAGGGGATGTTGATCCGCTGAGCACGCTCAAGAGGCTTGACCGGTGCAAACGCACTGACCCGGGCCAGGTGGGACGGAGCCGATGCACTTTGCGCCTGCGTTGATGCATCAGCACAACTGGAACTGGACTTGAGATGCTGGGCCAAGCCATTGGCGATCTTCAACACCTCCTCTCGACTCAAGGCACCCACCATGCTGATCTTGGCGCCACAAGCGTTCAAGTGACTGGCGTGAAACGTTTTCAAGTCTCTGGCATTGATGCCTTGGATGGACGCCTGGGTCATGGACCGACCATACGGATGCTCTTGCATCACGGCCTTTTTAAACGCCCTTCCTGCCACGGGGGCGGGTTGGGTCAAGCTCTCCTTCAGATCGGACAACAAGCGCGTCTTTTCTCGAAGCCAAATAGGGGCGCTGAAGGCGGGCGAGGCAATTTGTCGATAAGCCAACGCCATGGCTGGGTTCAACACCGACGCTTGACTCAAAGAGCGAATGTAAATGCTCATTCGATCATCCCCAGCGCTAGCAACAAACACAGCACCCAAATCGGCCCAGGCTTGGCCCAGCGCGTTTTCATCCAACGCAGGATGTTGACCTTGCGCCAAGATGCCTTTGTTGAGCATCATGGAGACCATAGAAGCCAATCCAGCTTGGTGAGCGGGATCCTTTCGGTTCCCCGCATCAAAATCAATTTGGATATCGACCATGGGCAAAGATTGAACTTGAACCCAATAGACCTCCAAGCCCCCTGGCAACTTCTCATGCTCGATGGGCAATGCGCTCCAGGCCGTTTGAGCACCTAAGGCCAGGACCACCCATGCCAACTTGATGGCCGGCTTGAAGGATTTGAAGAAGATGTGTTGTAGCGCTTTCATTGACCAGCTCCTGCCATGCGTTTGGCTTGTGCTTGTCGCGTTGGGGTCTTGGCATCCAAGGGTTCAGGCAGAAGATAGGCAGCGCTCAAGGTGTCGTCACTGAAGTACTTGGCTGCGACAGCTTGGACCTCTTTGGAGCTGACCTGCTGCAAGGGGCCCATCAACAAATCGTTCGTGTCCAAAGGCAAACCCCTTGCCCAAAAAGCACCCAGTTCCTGAGCCTGATTGAAAAAAGAATCGCGCTTGTAAACCGCTTGAGCAACATACTGGGCCTTGACACGCTTGAGTTCAGACTCGCTCACACCTTCTTTGGCGATTTTTTGAATTTGTGCTTTGAGACGTTCTTCAAGAAGCGGCAAGTCGACACCCGCCTTGGGCACCGCCTCGAGCATAAAAGTTTGTGGTCCTCGGCCAGCAAAGTCGTAATGAGAATTGGCCTCTTGGGCCACGCTCTTAGGGCCTTGTGTGAGCGCACGGTCCAAACGCGCACCTTCATACCCATCGAGCACGGCAGACAAGACCGTCAAGGCCAAAGCGTCCTTGTTGTGCTCTTCTTGGTCAAATCCTGTGAAACCCGGCACACGCCATGACAAAAGCACATAGGCTTGCTCTGCTGGCGCCTTCAAGCTCACACGGCGAACGCCGTGTTGAGGAGGTTCGGTTCTTGGCTTGCGCACAGGCAAGACCCGTCGAGGCAAAGCTCCGTAGTAAGTTTTGGCCAAGTCAAGGACTTGCTTGACGTCCACATCGCCGACCACCACCAAGACCGCATTGTTGGGTGCGTACCATGCGCGGTAAAAGTCCCGAGCGTCATTGGGCGTCATCGAATGCAAATCCTCCATCCAACCAATGATGGGGCGCCTGTAGGGGTTGGCCAGCCACTGTGTGGCCTCAAGTTGCTCGTACAACTTTGAACGTGGTGCGTCGTCGGTTCTCATGCGCCGCTCCTCCTTGACCACTTCCAACTCTTTGATGAACTCCTCGTCAGGCCAACTGTTGTTGGCGAATCGATCGGCCTCCAACTTCATGACACTTTCCAATTGAGAGGACGGTATTTGCTGAAAGTAGCCGGTAAAGTCTTTATCGGTAAAGGCGTTCTCACGCCCACCAAGAGCGGCCACTTTTTTAGAAAACTCGCCAGCCGGCACGCTAGGCGTGCCTTTGAACATCATGTGCTCTAAAATGTGCGCAATACCGCTGTAGCCATCCACCTCGTCCATGGAGCCTACTTTGACCCAAAGCATGTGAACAGCCGTAGGCGCTTTGGCGTCGGGCTTGACCACCACTGTCAAACCATTGTCCAAGGTGCTGACCTGTATGCCGTTTGCTTTCAAGACCAAAGGCGCTGTGCTTTGCGCAAAGCCGGGCTGGGCCAGCACGGCACCCGCGAGCACCAACCCGCCTAAAATCTCCCTCGCCTTGCCTGCGCATTGCATCATTTTGTTTTTTACTTGCATCACCGTTTGCCTATCCTGTAAAAGGTTTAAGATCACCGATTCATTCAAAAGCCTCTCACGCTCAGGTGTTGGCTCGTAGACGCTATTGTAGAAACTGATTGTCCATGTTTAGTTTATTCAAGAAAAAAGACCTTCTTCAAGCCAAAGACAAGGCCAAAGACAAGGCCCAAAGCCCATCTCAAGCTCAAGCGCCTGTCGCTGTACCTTGGATCCAACGCTTGGCTCAAGGGCTTAAAAAAACCAGCTCCAACCTGTCTCAAGTCTTTGGTGGCGCTCAAATTGACGAGGCGCTGTTCGAACACCTCGAAGAGGCCTTGCTGATGTCAGATGCGGGCGTGAAGGCCACGGCATATTTGCTCAAGGACCTCCAAGTTCAAGTCAAAAAGAAGGGCCTGACCGAACCCAAAGACGTCAAAGCACTGCTGCGTGAGTCCTTGTGTCACTTGTTAAAGCCCTTGGAAGGCAAGATGGACTTGTCCAAAGAAAGACCCTTTGTGATCATGGTGGCCGGGGTCAACGGGGCCGGCAAAACCACCTCCATTGGCAAGCTCACGCGCCACCTGAGCGACTCAGGGGCGAGCGTGCTTTTGGCAGCGGCGGACACCTTCCGTGCTGCTGCCAAGGAACAATTGCAAAGTTGGGCGACTCAAAGTGAGGTGGAGATCATCTCTCAAACCGAGGGTGACCCAGCTGCCGTGAGCTTTGACGCGGTGAGTGCGGCCAAAGCAAGAGGACGCGATGTGGTCCTGATCGATACGGCCGGCCGCTTGCCAACTCAGCTTCATCTCATGCAGGAATTGCAAAAAATCAAACGGGTGATCCAAAAAGCACAACCCTCAGCACCCCATGAAACACTCTTGGTCATTGATGGCAACACGGGGCAAAATGCCCTCATGCAAGTCAAGGCCTTTGACGAAGCTTTGGACCTCACGGGGCTCATTGTCACCAAATTGGATGGCACGGCCAAAGGCGGCGCTATTGCAGCCATTGCCCTTTGGGGCTTGGAGCGTGCCTTGACCAAGGGCCGAGCCTTGCCGGTGTACTTCATTGGCGTTGGTGAGAAGTTGGAAGATCTCCAAGCCTTCAATGCAGAGGAGTTTTGTGATGCATTGCTCAGCTGAACAGGGCTTGAGTCCCCATGGTCATTGATGGCCCTTGATGGAGCTTGAACCGTTCGACTGATCAAACAAGCCAGAGACCAGACAAGGGTTAAAATGATGGATCAACACATGGATGTCAAGACATACAGGACCATGGACCCTCAAGGATCGAACCACATGAACTCACGTCGCGAATTGTTAAAAACTCTGGGCCTTGGTGGCCTAAGCTTGTCCTTGGGCGGGGGGGTGAACGCACAAACGGCTTACCCCAACAAACCGATCAAATACATCGTCCCCGTCTCGGCCGGAGGCGGTAGCGACATGGTTGGACGCACGGTCTGCGAGAGATGGGGCAAGGCCCTGGGGCAAACGATCGTGGTCGAGAACCAAGGTGGCGGTGGGGGCGTCATTGCGTGTCAAAACACGGCTCGTGCGCCAGCGGATGGCTACACCCTGATGCAAGGCTATGTGGCCACCTTGGGCACCTCCCCGGCCACCCGAAAGAACTTACCCTACGACCCCATCAAGGACTTCACCCCGATTGGCATGATTGGGGGCACGCCCAATGTCTTGGTGGTCAACACCCAATTGCCTTCACAAAACTTTGCTGAATTTTTGAGTTACATCAAAAAGAACCCGGGTCGCGTGAGTTACGGCTCTGCAGGGCAAGGCTCTTTGACGCACTTGACCATGGAGCTCTTTAAGATGCAGGTTCAAAGCTTTTTGGTGCACATCCCCTACCGAGGTGTGGCGCCAGCTTTCACCGACTTGATGGGCGGTCAAACCCAGACCATGTTCCCAGGCCTTGCCGCCGCCTTGCCTCACATCAGATCGGGTCGCGTGCGACCCCTCGCCATCACGGGATCGAGCAGACACCCCCAACTCAAAGACACGCCAACGATGGAGGAGTTGGGCTTCAAGGGTTTTGATGCTCTGCAGTGGTATGGCGTTTGTGGGCCAGCTGGTATGCCTGCAGCTATTGTTAAGACACTCAATGAGAGTTTGAATGGCGTGCTCAAAGCGCCTGACTTCAAGGAAAAGCTCTCGGTTGAAGCGGTCGAACCCATGCCCATGAGCAGCGAACAATTCAGCGCCTACATCAAAAAAGACTTGGATCGTTGGACCCATTTGGCCAAGGACCGTCACATTGAGCTTGACAGCTGAGGCACTTACCAAAAGTTCCCTTGGTTCAGACCTCCCTTTTTTTATCACGCATGACACAAAGGCTTGAAGCCCGTTTCTTCTACCCTTTTCTTGCATCTTTTTCTTGCATCTTTTTATTTCACCCCTTTCTTTGACTCTTTTTTTTATTCACCATGGCACGCAATACCCAAGTTTTAGCAGATCTGAACGCCCCTGAAGTGACTCGCACATTGGCCGAGTTCGTGGTCCATCACCCCTCCAAAGGATGGAGCGAGGCGGTCGAGCACGAAGCGCATCGCACTTTTTTAAATTGGCTGGGGTGCGCCGTGGGCGCTGCTCACCACGAGTCCACGCAAGCGGCATTGGCCGCCATCGAGATGCTGGAGCCCGCACCTCAAGCCACCTTAGCGGGCTTGAACCAACGCGTTGACATGGCCAGTGCCGCCTTGATCAATGGCATTTCCTCACATACTTTTGATTTTGACGACACCCACCTCAAAACCATCATTCACCCTGCAGGACCGGTGGCCTCAGCCATCATGGCTTTGGCCGAGCATTTGAACTCCACAGGACGCGAAGTCATTGACGCCTTGGTCCTGGGCATTGACGTGTCATGCCGGGTCGGCAACTGCTTGTACCCCGACCACTACGACCGCGGATGGCACATCACGGGCTCAACAGGGATGCTAGGTGCAGCTGCAGCGTGCGCTAGGCTTCTTAAACTCGATGTCCATCAAACTCAGATGGCTTTGGGTCTTGCCGCCTCACAGCCCATTGGTTTGAGAGAACAGTTTGGGACCATGACCAAGCCCTTTCACCCAGGTGGCGCTGCTAGGGCAGGATTGATGTCGGCCTTGATGGCCTCCAAAGGCTTCACCTCCAGCCCCAAAGCCATTGAGGCGCCCAGAGGTCTGGCTCAAGTCACGTCCACCAAATACGATTGGCGTGAGATCGATGCTGAGTTGGGCCAACGCTTTGAAATCAGCTTTAACACCTACAAACCCTTTGCATGTGGGATCGTGATTCATCCAAGCATTGACGCTTGTGTGCAACTCAAAAACATGGGCGTGGCTGCTGAGCAAATTGAAAAAATTGAACTCAAGGTGCATTCCTTGGTGTTGGAGCTCACGGGTAAAAAAGAACCCAAAGATGGCCTTCAAGGTAAATTCAGCGTCTACCATGGCTGTGCAGCAGGTCTGCTGTTTGGACGCGCTGGTGAGGAGGAGTTTGCCGATGAGGTGGTCACCAGCCAAGCCGCCACGGATCTCAGGCGCAAGGTGGTGGCCATCGTGGACGACTCCATCGATGAAGCCAGTGCGGATGTCACCGCTTACCTTCAATCGGGTGCGCCCATCCACATCCGTGTTGATCACGCCATTGGATCGTTGGAAAACCCAATGACCGATAGCTTGCTTGAGAAAAAATTCCACGACCTCAGTGACCCTGTGATCGGTGAAAAAATGACCCAGGCCCTGATCGAATCGTGCTGGAAATTGGGCCAAAGTCCCGATTTAAAAACCCTGCTCCAGCAGTGTTTGCCCAGTTGAACACGAGGGCCCAAGCTCAAAGTCTCTGACTTACCAACCTGCAACACAGGGAATACCCTAAAAACAACATGGGCTTGTTAGCACTCCCTTGAAGGGAGTGCTAAAATGGGTTTCCTGCAAGAAAGGACCCCTAACATGACTGCCTTAAGCACCTTGTCAACATCCCGAACACTGCCAGCCACCTCTTGGGGCTTGATACCGCCTCTTGGGCACTTGGACGCCTACATCTCGGCGGTCAACCGCATGCCCATGCTCACTTTAGAGCAAGAGCAAACCTTTGCGCGC
>JBAXNB010000078.1:0-10946 GCA_037134015.1 Betaproteobacteria bacterium
CGCCATAGTCAGAACTGCCCAAAACCCAAATCTGCGGGCAAGTCTCGGACTGTGGGTAGGCGAAAACACCATGGCCTGGATGGCCCACAGGCAAAGGGGTCCCAGACAGCCAGGCCTTCAGTTCTAAGATTTGCTGGGGAAATTGATCCGAGGCGAATTGATTGGGGTTGAGCAGCTGTGCAGTTGTTCTGTCGCTGCCCGGTGCGCGTCCCAGTCCAATGTCAATGCGCCCAGGGGCCAGTGCATCAAGCACACGAAACTGCTCAGCGACCTTCAAGGCCGCATAGTGTGGCAGCATCACCCCAGCGCTCCCAATGCGAATGCGTGTTGTTTTCATGGCGATGGCCGCCATCAAGATCTCAGGAGCAGTGCCCAAAATACCTGGGTGGCTGTGGTGCTCACTGACCCAAAAGCGATGGTAGCCCATGGACTCACAGCTTTGGGCGAGTTCAACGGTTTGTCGAATGATTTGGTCTTGAGCACGACCAACCACACCAACCGACTGATCTAAAACAGATAATTTGATGTTCATAGCAAGCCCATTGTGCTACAAAAAAAGAAAGATTTTAGAAACAAGGATTTCTCCACGTTGAACGCCGACCCAGCTCGAGGACATCACTTCAAGGCTTTGAACCTGACGCGCTTGGGCTTGGCACCCTCCTCACCCAAACGTTTTCTCTTATCGGCTTCGTACTCTTGGTAATTGCCATCAAAGAATTGCCACTGCGAATCCCCTTCGCAAGCCAAAATATGTGTGGCAATGCGGTCCAAGAACCAGCGATCATGACTGATGACCATCACACAACCGGCAAATTCAAGCAACGCGTCCTCCAAGGCACGCAAGGTCTCTACGTCCAAATCGTTGGAGGGCTCGTCCAGCAAAAGCACATTGGCACCCGCAATCAAGGTCTTGGCCAAATGCAGTCGACCACGCTCTCCGCCTGACAGCGTGCCGACTCTTTTTTGCTGATCCCCACCGTTGAAATTAAAGCGACCACAGTAAGCTCGACTGGCCATTTCAAATTTGCCAACCGTCAAAATATCCAAGCCCCCTGAGATGTCTTCCCAAACCGTTTTGTCGTTGCTCAAATCATCTCTTGATTGATCCACAAAGGCCATCTTGACGGTGCTACCAATCTTCACCTCACCTTGATCGGGTTGGTGCTGCCCGGAGATCATCCTAAAGAGGGTTGATTTACCTGCGCCGTTGGGGCCGATGATCCCCACAATGGCGCCAGGGGGTACTTTGAAGGTCAAATTGTCGATCAGCAAGCGGTCGCCAAAAGACTTGCTCACATTCACAAATTCAATGGCTTCATTGCCAAGTCTCTCGGCCACAGGGATGAAGATCTCATGGGTCTCGTTTCTTTGCTGATACTCAAAACTGGAGAGCTCTTCAAACCTGGCAATCCTCGCCTTGCTCTTGGCTTGACGACCTTTGGGATTTTGTCGGACCCATTCCAATTCCTTTTTAAGCGCTTTGGCTCTGGCCTCTTCGCCCTTTTGCTCTTTCTCCAAACGGTCTTGCTTTTGACTGAGCCAAGAGCTGTAATTGCCTTTCCAAGGAATGCCATGACCGCGATCGAGCTCCAAGATCCATTCGGCCGCATTGTCAAGGAAATAACGATCATGCGTGATGGCCACCACGGTGCCACCAAAGCGCGAAAGAAACTGCTCTAGCCAGTCCACCGATTCAGCATCCAAGTGGTTGGTCGGCTCGTCCAAAAGCAACATATCGGGTTTAGACAACAGCAGCCTACAAAGTGCCACACGTCTTTTTTCTCCACCCGAGAGTTTGTCAATGGTGGCCTCCCATGGCGGCAACCTCAATGCATCGGCAGCAATCTCCAATTGATGCTCGCTGTCTGTGCCAGCAGAGGCAATGATCTCCTCCAACTTGCCCTGCTCTTGGGCGAGTTGATCAAAGTCGGCGTCCGGTTCTGCGTACGCTGCATAGATTTCTTCCAGCCTGTTTTTAGCTGCCAAGACCTCGCCCATCCCCCCTTCAACCGCCTGCCTGACAGTCTCCAAAGGATCGAGTTCGGGTTCTTGTGGAAGGTACCCAATTTTGATGCCTGGCATGGGCGTGGCCTCGCCTTCAATTTCTTTATCAACACCGGCCATGATTTTGAGCAGCGTTGACTTGCCAGAACCATTGGTGCCAAGGACGCCAATTTTGGCTCCAGGGAAAAAACTTAAAGAGATGTCCTTCAAGATTTGGCGTTTGGGGGGAACAATTTTTCCAACGCGATTCATCGTGAATACATATTGAGCCATGATGACGACTTTCCTTTTTTTGTAAAAACCAATTTAGCCGAGTACTCTAACACTTTTGACCTGTTGGTTGATGCCAAAACCTACAATATCGATCTTCGCTCGTGAAGTCATTTAAAACTTTAGGCTCGGGATTTGTGGTCTAAAGCGGACTGAATTTTACATAGCCCTGCCATTTTGTGAGACAATAGGTTCAGTTTAGGCAACCAGTCGCCTAAACATCAGCATTTCTGCTGGGGCACTTTTTTTAGACTTTCTAGTCCCAATAGCCCTTTTCCCTGTTTCCCGGCCTCTTACTGGTTGCTTGCATTCAAGCAATGAAGGCCGATCCATGCGCCGGATAGGCGCTCCACTATGAACTTTGAAGAACTCAATTTGGCCCCGGCCATCTTAAAGGCCGTGCAAGAGCAAGGCTATGAAACCCCCACACCCGTGCAATCTCAGGCCATCCCCATTGTCCTTGGTGGACACGATCTTTTAGCAGGAGCACAAACCGGTACAGGCAAGACAGCCGCCTTTACGTTGCCCATGCTTCATAAACTGACCATGAGTCGCAGCACACCCAATAAATTTGGCGTTTACGGTATTCGCGCGCTCGTTTTGACACCCACACGAGAATTGGCAGCCCAAGTTGAGGAATCAGTGAGAAATTATGGCAAATACCTGCAACTCTCTTCATGTGTGATTTTTGGTGGCGTGGGCATGAAGCCTCAAGTCGACAAGCTCAAAAGGGGCGTCGACATCCTGGTGGCAACACCTGGAAGGCTGCTGGATCTTCAGCAACAAGGCTTTGTGGATTTGAGCACTGTACAAATTCTGGTCCTTGATGAGGCCGATCGCATGCTCGACATGGGGTTCATCCAAGACGTCAAAAAAATCTTGGCTCTGGTGCCCAAAGACAAACAAAGTTTGTTGTTTTCTGCTACTTTCAGCAATGAAATCAAAGAGCTTGCCGAGAATTTATTAAAAAATCCTCAAAGCATTCAAGTCACCCCCCCTAACACCACGGTCCAACGCATCAGCCAATTGATTCACCCTGTGGGCCGGGGTAAGAAAAAAGCCCTGCTTGCGCACATCGTTCAAACCAACGATTGGAGCCAAGTGTTGGTCTTTACACGAACCAAGTTTGGCGCCAACTCTGTGGCCGACTTTTTAAACAAACAAGGCATCTCCGCCATGGCCTTGCATGGTAACAAAAGCCAAACCGCTCGCACACAGGCCTTGGCTGGCTTTAAGAGCGGGGACATTCGTGCTTTGGTGGCCACCGATATTGCTGCTCGCGGTATTGACATCGATGAATTGCCACACGTGGTCAATTTCGAAATTCCCAATGTGAGTGAGGACTATGTGCACCGTATTGGTCGCACTGGCCGAGCGGGCTCCGATGGTCATGCCGTCAGTTTGGTCTCCCTCGATGAGGAAGGCTTCATGAAAGACATTGAACACTTCACCCATCAACAAATTGAAGTCTCCATCATCGAGGGCTTTGGTCCCGAACCCGGAGAGAAGGCAGAACCCATCGCCATGGGTCGCCAAACCATTTGGGGTGGACTCGGGCGCGCTCCATCGAGAGACGTCATGGCTGCAGCAGCCAAAGCAGCCAGAAGTGAAATGATGGAGAGAATCAGAGAAAAGAAAGTCACCAACCCAGGGCGCGCTAGACCCCATCAAAACGCCCCACAATCCAGATCTGCCAGACCTGGACGCCCCAATGGAGATGTGAACACTGAGCGGTCCTTCACCCCCAACGACTCGGGTGACGGCTTTGGCGCTCCAAGACCACCCAGAACACATGCACCTCGTGAAGACCGTCAAACGTTTGGAAGAGGCCCAGGTGCAGGTCCATCAGGACCGAACCCTAGAAACCGCGGTCCTCGCCCAGACGGACGGGGTGACAGGCCAGACGCAACAGGTTTTAGGCCCAGACCGCAAGGCGGGCCCAGACAAGCTAGAGACCCTCAAACAGGGGGGGCCGAACAAGCCCCAAGGCTCAACCCCATTCACGACGAAGATTACCAACCCAGAGAGAATGCCCACCTAGGCACACACAATGGCGTGAATGCTTTTGGACATAAAAATCAAAACAAATCCAACCGCACACCGGACCCGACAAGAACCAGCGTGGATTTGATGAGCGAGAGAAGAGGCCCCAATGGGGGTGGCTCAAATCGACCTAGGGGACCCAAACCATCAGGTTCGTTCTCGGGCAAGAAAAGCTCAGGTGGCGGCAGCAGAGGCGGTGGTTTTTCAAGGTAAGGACGGGCTTAAGTCGCCAATTCTGGCGCCTTCGACAAAGGACTTTGCCCCTCAAAAAAAGCTTTCAGATTCGCCAAGGCCAATGCAGCCATGGCTTTTTTAGCACCATCGGTGGATGCCCCGATGTGCGGGGTCAACACCGCATTTTGTAAGACTCTCCACTCAGCAGCCACTTTGGGTTCGCCCACAAAAACATCGATGGCGGCACCAGCCAACTTCTTTTGCTGCAAAGCGCTGATGAGCGCACTTTGCTCAAAAACTCCCGCATCGCCCACGTTAACAACGTAGGCATTTGCACCCAAAGCGTCCAAGACCTCTTTGTTCACCCTCTCCTTATAAGTCAAGGCGTCTTGAGCACACAAGACCAACAGGTCCAAGTGCTTGGCCATGGCCTGGAGATCCGAAAAGTAGCTCATCTTGAAGCGCTCAGACATCTCGGCATCTTCCTTGTCTGCAACATAAGAAAGACGCATCTCAAAACCACAGGCACGCTGAGCAATAGCTTGCATCAAGGGCTTGGCGCCCATCAAGCCCATCCGAGCCCCAGTCACTCTTCGGGTCAAGGGATACTCACCCTCGACCCAATCGGCGTTACGAACAAATCGATCGGCATGGGGAATTTTTCTCACCACACTCAACACCAAGCCCAAGGCAAGGTCCGCGACATCCGCATTGGCAACGCCTGGGGTGTAAGTCAACATGACATTTTTGGCGATGAGCGCTTCGATATCAACCTGTTGATAGCTTTCACCCACAACGCAGACCAAGCGCACTTGAGGATAGGTGGCCAACAACTTGGCATCCACCTTGATGTCGGACGAACCCACCATGGCCGTCACACGGCTCAAAACAGAGGGATCTGTCAAATGCCCGTGATCATGAACATGGTACAAACTCTGCAACTCATTCATCAAATGAGTTGGCAACGGGGTGAGCGTCAACACATCAAATGCGGACATGGGTGAATCCTTTTCAAAAATCTCATAAAAATCTCAAAAGCCCTCTTGTACGCTTGCCGTCTGTCAAGAGCGTCATCAGCTCAAGGGCACAACAAAGACCTTGTCCTTCCAAGCTTCCTGTTCTTTTGCAAAGAACAAACGATGCCTTTTTTGCCTAAAATCCATCAAACATGAACGATGAACTGCTGACTTTTGATGGACATCAAAAGCGTCAAGCTTTCTTGAACTTAAACTCAACAAGCACACTACAAATCTTATGCTATTTTTACATACCATGCTTCGAGTCGGCGACCTTGATCGATCCATTGACTTTTACACCAAAGTGCTGGGGATGAAGCTGCTCAGAACAACAGATCGTCCGGATCAAAAATACACTTTGGCGTTTGTTGGCTTTGCAAACAATCCAGAACAAGCTGAGATCGAATTGACCTACAACTATGGTGTGACTGAGTATGACATAGGGAATGCATTTGGCCATTTGGCCTTGGGCGTGAAAGATGTCCATCAAACATGCAACAACATTCGCCTCATGGGCGGGAACATCACCCGGGAGCCTGGTCCAGTCAAAGGGGGGTTGTCCATCATCGCATTCGTCACCGATCCAGATGGCTACAAGATTGAATTGATCCAGCGCCCCAGTTGATCCAAGCGCTGAGGTTCTCAGTTCTTGATGGCATCCACAGATCCCTTTACACTCACACACTCATCAAAGGATTCACCGTGTCAACTCCCAATCTAGCGGACATGCGTAAAAGCTATACCCTTGCCCAACTCGACGAGTTGAACTCCAAATCAAACCCTTTGGAGCAATTTCAAGTGTGGTTTGATGAGGCCTTGGCTGCCCATGTTCCAGAACCCACGGCCATGACACTTGCTACTGTAGACCAACACATGAAACCGAGCACGCGAATTGTCTTGCTCAAAGGGCTGGATGCTAGAGGCCTGGTTTGGTACACGAATTACCAAAGTCGAAAAGGTATGGAGCTTGCGGGCAATCCCTTTGCTGCGCTTCAATTTCATTGGGTCGAGCTTGAGAGAGTCGTGCGCATAGAAGGCATGGTAGAAAAAATCTCTGAGCAAGAAAGCGAAGCCTATTTTCAAACTCGTCCCCTGGATTCAAGGATCGGCGCCTGGGCCAGTCAACAAAGTGAGGTTCTTCAAGTCCGCGATGAACTAGAAAGCGCTTTTGCCAAAGTAAAGTTGCAGTATGGTGATGCTCCCCCCAAACCGCCACATTGGGGTGGCTATCGATTGGTGCCCAGCGAGTGGGAGTTTTGGCAAGGACGGCCAAGCAGACTGCATGACCGATTGAGGTACCAATCATCGGCACCAAGCCCTGAAGCCCCTTGGCTCAAAGACCGGTTGGCACCTTGAGGGGACTTTATGAAGCCACTTTAGAGGCAAAAGTTTTGATAAATTTCTCGACCTTTGGCGCCACGACATAAGCACAATAACCTTGCCCGGGATGATTGAGGAAGTAGTCCTGATGGTAAGTTTCCGCCTCGTAGAAACGGTCCAAAGGCTCCACCTGCGTGGTCAAGGGTTTAGAGTAAGCACCAGAGGCTTTCAAGTCCTTGATGAAATGGTTCACCTGTAGCTCATCTTTCTCTTTGGTGAAATAAATGCCACTTCGGTATTGGGTGCCTTCGTCATTGCCTTGCCGATTCAAGGTGGTGGGGTCGTGAATGACAAAGAAAATCTCCAACAACTCATGGAGTTGAATTTCAGAAGGATCGTAGTCAACCTTCACCACTTCAGCGTGCCCAGTCTGACCAGAGCAAACCTGCTCATAAGTGGGATTCAAGGTTTGGCCATTGCAGTACCCCGATACAACATCCAAAACACCTTTGACCCTGTCAAACACAGCCTCAACACACCAAAAGCAGCCCCCAGCTAGGTAGATCGTTTCTCGTGAACCCATGATGCAATTGCCTTATATAAAATTCAATAAATTTTTCATCTACACCAAAGCTTCAAAGCAAGCCGGTCACTTGAAGGCTCCACCCCCTTTGGGACAGGACTTGAAATGGACACCCGTCTTAAAAGCCCTTTGCAAATCCAAGAACCAAGCCTGGCTTTCCGGCAGAGCGTAGACCGGTCAAATCGGTTTGGAAGTAACCTCGCTGAGAGGTGGTGTAGTAACTGGCGGATAAAACAGAATTCCCTCCAAAATCGTGACCGACGCTGAGACGGTAATCGTTGACCGTTTGCACCAAGCCTGGAGAGCCCACATCTGTGGCCATGAGGAATTTACGCTGATTGAAGTTTTTGAGATTCAAGACACCCACATGAGCACCCCAAATCAAGCCGGCATAGTCCTTTGAATAACTCAAATCCAAATACGTTGTTCCACGCGTTGACAATGGAGCACCAGCAATGTAGGCGTAGCGAAAATAATCTGAGTTGGCGTAATTGACTTTCAAGGACAAGGGTCCATTGGACAGGCCTACATACACCTCCGTGTTGTTGATCGCTTTGTTGGCGTAATCAATGCCAATGCTGTCAACGCCACTTTTGGGGTAAAGGTAATAAATGGCCCCAATGTCTCCAATGGAACCTAAAAGTCCAGGAACCACGCCTTTGAAGCCACCATAAAAATCCATCTCAAGGCTTGCGCCGTTGTAGAGGTTTTGCGCCACGTTGGAGTTCCAGTTGCCCGCATAAAAACCCGATTGATGCTCCCAATCCAACCCACCTTGAATGGCTGGCCCGTAATTGGTTTGCGTAAAGCCCCTGAATCTGTAATCACCAACAAAAGACATGTTGCCTGTCAACTTGGCCTGCGGTTCTGCAGCAAATGCACTTTGACCCATGAAAATAACAAATAAAGCAGTCAATACGATTGGCCAGGAGGTGGGAAAGTGTATTTTTTTCATGCGGCTTCCTTGAGTGATCGATGGCAGGAATGTTATTGGTAGAGATTTTAATTGGCTTTGCCTCAAGCCCATCTTGAAATCATCATGCACACAACAACTCATTGTGATTTAAACTCAAGACCAGAGCCTGAAGGCACCCTCGTTAAAATTGCAATGAGCAAAATGTAATACAACTTTATGCATATATTTACAATCCAATTTCAAAATACATAACCCTTTGATATTACAATTTAAAGATTGCTTGTACTCTTCGTGATGCGTCGAATTGGCTCTAGATTCATCTACAATTTATAAATATTCGTGACCACAGATGATCTTCCAAATAAAATCGATTCCAAGCACAGCCCTTTGGGTATGCATTTTGGCAAGCTTGCTGGGTTGCCAATCCTCGGAGAAATCCGCTCAAAGTGATGCAACGCAAGACAAGGCCAGTTCAACCACAGCCGGTCAAATAGAAATTTCCTCCTCCGACGTGATCAAGCTTGAAAACCGTGAGTTGATCACAGGCCTGCCCATCACTGGCTCCTTAAAAGCCGTCAAAGACGCCTTCATCAAAGCCCGCGTGGCTGGAGAATTGATGGACATGCAACTCAAGGAGGGCGATGTGGTCCGTGCTGGCCAAATTCTAGGACGAATTGATCCCGTGGAGTACCAAAGGCGACTCAAACAGGCTCAAGAAACAGCCGAGGCAGCCAAATCACAAATAGATATCGCTCAAAGGCAATATGAAAACAACAAGGCATTGGTGGATCAAGGGTTCATCTCCAAAACCGCTTTAGAGTCCTCTTTGTCAAACCTTCAGACCGCACAGGCCACCTTTCGGGCCGCTCAAGCTGGCGCAGACATTGCCAGCAAAGCCTTGGATGACTCTGTTATGAGGGCGCCCTTTGCTGGTCAAGTCTCCGCCCGTTTTGCTCAAAGCGGTGAGCGCTTAGGAGTCGATGCAAAAGTACTTGAAATCATCGATGTTTCACACATTGAGGTGGAAACCACCATCAGCGCGAGCGATTCTGTTGGGCTCAAAGTTGGCCAAGAAGCATTGCTGAGGGTCGAAGGCAGCGCGCAAACCTACAAGGCTGTTTTGACCCGCATCAACCCAAGCGCTCAGACCGGGTCAAGGAGTGTATTGGCCTACCTCAATTTAAAAGACATTCAAGGCCTGAGGCAAGGTTTATTTGCTCAAGGTACACTGAACCTTACAAAGCGGACTGTTTTATGCGTGACGAGTCAAGATATTCAGCATTACAAGCCTGAACCCTTCGTACAAATCATCGATGCTGGGGTGGTCAAACACCAAGCCATCAAAACAGGTATCTCGGGCTACCTCAGTACCACAGACAATGAAAACAAATGGACTGAGATCATAGGACTGCCTTTGAACACTCAAGTTCTTAAATCTCACCTTGGTGTGGTGCGTGAAAACGTGCTGGTTAAATTCACACAAGATGTTGAAAAACATTGAGCACTTTCGCGCTCACTCACCTTGCATCTTGATGCCCCTCTAGATCGCGATCTTGTAACCCACTCTACCCTGACAAGCCTACTTAGAACTTATGTGGTTCACGCAAATCAGCCTTAAAAATCCAGTCTTCGCCACCATGATGATGGTGGCTTTTGTCGTACTTGGCTTGTTCTCTTATCAACGCTTACCGATCAATCAGTTCCCCAACATTGACTTGCCCGTGGTCGTGATCAGCACTGAGTACCCGGGCGCTGCACCGGAGGTGGTGGAGTCTGAGGTCAGCAAAAAAATTGAAGAGGCTGTGAACGTCGTGTCTGGCATCAACACCCTGACCTCCAGAAGCTATGACGGCTTGTCGGTGGTGGTGGTTGAGTTTCAACTCAAAGTCAACGGTCAAAAAGCTGCCGATGAGATTCGGGAAAAAGTCTCGGTCATCAGACCCACGCTTCGAGCCGAAGTGAAAGAGCCAAAAATTCAAAGATTTGATCCCAACACACGAGCCATATGGACCTTGGCTGTGCTGCCTGACTTGGCCTATGCTAAAAAACACAATCTAGAACCTACCTCTGCTGTGGCATTGACCAATTGGGCAGACCAAGTGCTCAAAAAAAGACTTCAAAACGTCAGAGGTATAGGTGCAATCACTTTGGTGGGCCCCACCAAAAGAGAAATCAATATTTATTTACAAACCGCTAGCCTAGAGTCCTTGGGCGTAACGGCTGAACAAGTGATCACAGCCGTTCATGACGAAAACCAGGACCTGCCTTTAGGCGCCATTCGCTCAAAACGAGATGAGTCGATTCTACAAATTCAGTCGAGGATGAAGTCGCCCGATGATTTTGCAAACATCATTGTGGCAAAAAAAGGCAATGCTCTGATCCGCTTGTCGCAGGTAGCCCGAATTCAAGACGGGCCGCAAGAGGTTGACAGTTTGGCTCTCTTTAACGGAGAGAGAACCTTGTTGGCCAGTGTCCAAAAGTCACAGGATGCAAACACCCTTGACGTGATCAATGGCTTGAACCAGAAATTGATTGAGATCAAAAAGGAACTTCCTTTAGGTGTCAAACTTGAACCTATTTATGACGGCTCAAGAATGATCAACGTCTCGGTGAACAATGT
>JBAXNB010000079.1:0-10913 GCA_037134015.1 Betaproteobacteria bacterium
GGCCGGCAATGACGGTTTGCAGGGGGTCATTGAAATTGACCGCTTCGACAAGCTCTTGTGCATCTTGTGTTTGTGTGAGCTCTTGACAAATTTGCGTGACCTCTTGTGCGTCCATGCCCAAAATGGCCGCCATGGCGCCGGTGCCAACCGCCACAGCGTCTTGCATGGCTTGTGCGCGAAAGCGAACCAAGGGAATGGCTTGAGACAAGCTCATTGCACCCGATGCAACCAGTGCAGCGTACTCACCCAAAGAATGCCCCGCCACAACAACAGGTGGCTCACCACCTTCAGCGATCCAAGCTCTGTAAATGGCCACATCCGCAGCCAGCATCACGGGCTGGGTATTGGTGGTCAAGGCCAAGGTCTCCTTTGGACCTTCTTTGATCAAGGTTTCTAAATTCTCGCCCAAAGCTTGACTGGCCTCTTCAAGGGTCAACTTCACTTGGGGGTGAGATGCCCAAGCATCCAGCATCCCCACGCTTTGTGAGCCCTGACCTGGAAAAACGAATGCATAGTGTTGTTGGTGACTCATCTTGCCTGGGGTCCTAGAGTTTGAACAAAACCGCACCCCAGGTAAATCCCCCACCCACGCCCTCAAGGAGGACGGTTTGAGAAGGTTTGATTTTCCCAGAGCGAACACCTTGGTCCAAGGCCAAGGGAATGGATGCGGCCGACGTGTTGCCATGATCTTGCACCGTCAAAATGACCCGATCCATGGGTAACTTTAATTTTTTGGCTGTGGCTTGAATGATCCTGATGTTGGCTTGATGCGGCACCATCCAGTCGACATCCGCGGCGGTTAAATTGGCTTTCTCAATGACCGCTTTTGCCGCCCCTTCAAGCAAACCCACCGCCAACTTGAAAACGGCTTGACCATCCATTTTGACCACAGGGTCCTCAAGCACGCCACCTGCTTTGGCATACCCTGGCACATACAAGAGCCCCACGTGTCGACCATCGGCATGGATGTCGGTGGACAAGATGCCAGGCTCATTCGAAGCTTCTAACACCACCGCACCTGCGCCGTCGCCAAAGAGCACACAAGTGGTTCTGTCTTTGAAATCTAAAATTCTAGAAAACACCTCGGCACCGACCACCAAAGCGCGCTTGGCATTGCCCGCACGAATCATCGCATCTGCGATGGTCAATGCATAAATAAACCCACTGCAAACTGCTTGCACATCAAAGGCGGGAGATCCCAAAATGACCTGCGCTTGAGGACTCAATTGAGCGAGCTTGTTTTGTAAAATACAAGCGGTGGACGGAAATACCATATCTGGCGTTGAAGTTGCCACAATGATCAAATCAATGTCTTCAGGCCCCAAGTTGGCCGCTCTCAGCGCTTGCACACAGGCCTCATAGGCCAAGTCGCTGCTGCAGACATTGGCTTGCGCAAAATGCCTGGCGCTGATACCCGTTCTCTCCACAATCCATTCGTCTGAGCTCTCGACGCCTTGCTTGGCCAAGTCGCTCACCAGTTGAGCGTTGCTCACGCGTTCTGGGGGCAGGAAACTGCCCGTGGAGATGATTCTTGAAAATTTGCTCATGGGTGGCTTATTGCATTGTCTGAGCTTGCACTTGCACTTGCGCTTCAAGCAAGGTACGAGCTTTGAAGATCTGAGATTGCACTTTCTCTAATAAATGATTTTGAACCGCATCATACGCTCGATTCAAAGCCGTCTCAAAAGCCAACGCATCCGCAGAGCCATGGCTCTTGAACACCAATCCCTGAAGTCCAAGCAAAGCAGCGCCATTGTGCCTGCGATGATCGACCCTTTTTTTAAATCCAGCGAGAACAGGATAGCTTAAAACGGCAGCTATCTTGGTAAAAATATTTCTTCCAAAACCCTCTTTGAGCAAGGTGCTCACCATCCAAGCCAAGCCCTCACTGGCCTTCAAGGCCACATTGCCTACAAAGCCATCACAAACCACAATGTCGGTGGTGCCTTTGAAAATGTCGTTGCCCTCAACGTTGCCATAAAAGTTCAAATCGCCCGCCTCGCTCGCTGCCCTCAGTAGCTCCGCGGTTCTTTTGATCATCTCACTTCCCTTGATGGCCTCTTCCCCAATGTTGAGCAATCCGACCGTTGGATGGTCCTTGTTTTGTAGCACAGAGACCAAGGCCGAACCCATCACTGCAAACTGCAACAAATGTGCGGGGGTACAGTCCACATTGGCACCTAAATCCAACATGGTGGTAGCACCCCCAGAAACATTGGGCATCTGACCAGCAATGGCTGGACGGTCGATACCTTCTATGGTTTTAAGAACATAACGCGCAATGGCCATGAGTGCACCCGTGTTGCCCGCAGAGACAGCCACTTGTGCTACGCCACTCTTGACTTGCTCAAGACACACACGCATGGAAGAGTCTTTTTTACGGCGCATGGCGACCTCCACCGCATCATCCATGTGCACGACCTCCGAACACTCTAAAAAAGAAGCACGGGCGTGCGACCAAGAACCACAGGAGTCTTTGAGTCCAACCAACAGGAGATGAGCTTGGGGGTGACGGCTTAAGAATTTACCACATGCCTCAAGCCTGACTTGAGGAGACAAGTCTCCGCCCATTAAATCAACAGACAACGTAATCATGGGCCTGAGGCTTCTGATGAAAGAAGAGGCATGCTGAATCTGCGAAGCATCAAAATAAAGGCCCGCGCTAATTGGATCAGCAACGGGCCAATGCGTCTAAGCAAAAATCAAGCTTCAGATTTGGTCTTCAACACCTTGCGTCCACGGTAAAAACCAGTGGGACTGATGTGATGTCTCAAGTGTGTCTCGCCAGTGGTTGGCTCGACAGCGATTCCTGGAACATTCAATGCATTGTGTGAACGGTGCATACCGCGCTTGGACGGTGATTTTTTGTTTTGCTGGACGGCCATGGTCGGCTCCTAGACGTTAAAGGTAAAAAATGAATTGTGTGCGAAAGGCTGACTGACTGAGCCCCGTCTCTCGCAGAACCGAGAATTATAGCCTAAAGTCCAGTTTTTACTGCTTTTTGGACTTCAATACCGACAAGGCAGCGAAAGGATGTGGCCTTTCCTCCTCATTTTGAGCCTCGGTGGTAGCTATTTGACCTAGTTGTTGCGTCAATGGCACAGGGCAAAGCTCATGCAAGGGCACCAAAGGCAGCGCCATGATGAGCTCATCTTCAATCAACTCCAGCACATCAAATGCATTGGAGAGAACCAAAAACTCATCGTCTGACTCGTCGTCCAAAGCCATGGCGGTTTGTTCATCACGCACAAAACGAAACGTCCTGTGCACATCCAGCTTTTGTATGCTCAACCCCAGACAGCGCTGACAAGTCAACTGAATGAGCGCGTGAGCTTGCAAAATGAAACCCGCTTTCGCGTCCAAGGAAGAGGAAGCGTGTGGACCCTGAGGATCACAAAAACCCGCCAAGCTCCAATCCACCCACTTGCCCAACTCTGCCTGTAAAACTTGGCTAGCTGGGTTGTCCATCAAAGCGTCTTGTCCATCCAGTGAGTTTTTCTGCTCAGCCATCAATCGATGCAATCGCTCCATGCGTTCACGTCCCTGCTCGTGGCCAGCGGATTGAGCAAATTTAAGCACTTGCAGTTTGGTGAGATCGAAGTCTTTGGTCATTTAAAACAATGGAGAAAGGGACCGGGATGTACCGAGGATGAACGCAGAACTGTTTTTTTTGGTGCTTTCGCAAAACCGCTCAACTGCCTCTATCATAGACCAATGAAATTGATTTCAAAATTGCTCTAGCACATGTCCCCCAAGCCCATCAACCCCAACCACTCGCTTGAGGCTCGAACACTCATCCTAGGGTCCAGCTCCAAGTACCGCCATGAACTTTTGTCTCGCTTGCAGTGGCCCTTTGAAACTGTGAGCCCCGACATTGATGAAACGCCCTTGGAGGGCGAACAACCCATCGAACTGTCCCTGCGACTCGCTTTGCAAAAGGCCCATGCCGTGGCTGAGCACCACCCCTCGGCCATCGTGATAGGTTCAGATCAGGTCGCAGACCTTCATGGCCAATCGATTGGCAAACCCTTGACCCACGACATAGCAGTCTCGCAATTGGAGAGGATGAGTGGACAAACGGTTCTTTTTCACACCAGCGTTTGCGTGTGTTGCAAAGAAACTGAGTTTTCAAATGTCTTTGTCTCCACCGTGAAAGTGGTCTTCAAAACACTTTCACGCCAGACGATTGAATCTTATTTGCTCAAGGACAAGCCCTACGATTGCGCTGGCTCGGCAAAAAGCGAGTCCCTGGGTGTGGCCCTCTTGGAGAGAATCGAAAGCGACGACCCCACCTCCTTGATTGGATTGCCCCTCATCAAAACCACCGCTTTGTTGGCTCTTGCAGGACTTGATGTGCTGACATCAAGTCCTGCCAAACATCACCACCAACTTTAAATTCATCTCAAGGACCACCCATGGCCAACGGCACACTTTATTTGGTCCCAACGCCATTGGACTTTGGTTCGGCGCACACAAGCTCACTTGCACTAAGCCTTCCCCAGTCAAGCATTGACACAGCGGCTCACCTCACGCATTGGATTTGTGAAAACGCAAAGTCAACACGGGCTTTTTTAAAACGTGTGAACGAAGTCACACCTTTAAAACAACCCATACAAGAACATGTGATGATAGAGTTGCCTCACCAAGTTCACAAAAAAGGTGACCACAAAGGTGAATTCAATGCCAAGGACCTTCTTCAACCACTTTTAGAGGGACGAGACATGGGTCTGGTCAGCGAGGCCGGCATGCCAGCCATTGCCGACCCCGGCTCATCGGTTGTCCGAGCGGCCCACTTGATGGGCCTGACGGTGGCGCCCTTGGTCGGGCCCATCTCACTGATGCTGGCCCTTGCCAGCAGCGGCATGAATGGACAAAATTTCAGCTTTATTGGCTACCTGCCTCAGGCTCAGGAAAGCAAAATTGAACGCCTCAAATACTTGGATCAGTGGATCAAAAAATCTGGGCAGACACAAATTTTCATAGAAACACCCTACCGCAATGAAAGCCTCGTACGAAGCATGCTAGAGACTCTTCACCCCCAAACGCGACTGGCCTTGGCTTGTGGCTTGTCTGGCCCCAAACAATGGATTCAATCTCACCAAATAGAAAAATGGAAGACCTTCAAAACACTCCCACCTCTGCAAGAACCCTGCGTGTTCTTGCTGGGAGCTTGAGGAGCATACTTAACGAAGAACCGCAGGCCGAGACAAAGACTTGAACGCGCCTTCTCCCAAGGCCGCACCAAAACGCTTGGCCAAGCGCTCGGCCACACTGTCTTTTTTCGTGTAATCGATGATGACCTCGGCTTTGACCACCTCTCTGGCCACGAAGTCTAGGTTGCCCAAATGATCGGCCAAGCCCATTTCAACCGCCTCCTCTCCAGTCCAAAAGAGCCCGGAGAACATCTCAGGCGTCTCTTTGAGACGGTCTCCTCGGCCGTCTCTCACGACCTTGATGAATTGCTGGTGAATGCGGTCAAGCATGCTCAATGCATAGGCCTTTTGAGATTTGGATTGGGCACTGAAGGGGTCCATGAACCCTTTGTTCTCACCTGCGGTGAGCAGTCGTCTCTCAACGCCTAGTTTGTCCATCAGCCCAGTAAAACCAAAACCATCCATCAAGACACCAATGCTGCCGACAATGCTGGCTTTGTCAACATAAATTTCATCGGCCGACACGGCGATGTAATAGGCCGCAGATGCGCTCATTTCCTCAACAACCGCATACACGGGTTTTTTGTGGATGTCTTTTAAACGCCGAATTTCATCGTTGATCATGCCCGCTTGCACAGGACTGCCACCCGGTGAATTGATCAACAGCACAACCGCAATTGCACTGTCCTCTTCAAAGGCATCTTTTAAAGCACTGATCACGGTGTCTGCGCTTGCATCGCCATCGGCAGCAATCTCTCCCTTGATTTCAACCACCGCCGTGTGTGCTTGACTGTTGCTAGAAGACACGCCACCTTTGTGCATGCTCATCACAATGAACATTAAAAACAAGCCCAACCAAACAAAGCGAAAGAAGTTGCGCCACCATCTTTGCTTTTTTTGCTCCTCTAAGCTGGCAAAGGCCAGTTGCTCCAAAGTTTTTCGCTCCCAAGGGATGTCTTGCGCAGTCCCCGTGCTGGTGGGAAGCGCATCAGGGCTTGGACTGGCAGGCTGGGGTTTCTGGGACTCAAAAGCACCAGAGCTTGGAAGATCATCTTCAACCACCGGTGCCTGAGCGCTGTCTGGCGTCGATTCGGATTTTGATGATGGGGGCTGGGGTGAGGAGTTCATAAACGGCTGCAATACAAAATTATTTCAAAATCCAATTGAAAAGCCCTAGATCAAAGGGCCCTTTCATTCACATATAGGGTCTTTACGGATCAGATTGTACGCACTTCGCCAAAAAACGTTGCCTTCATTCTCCAAAACTTCTATTTTGATCAAGCCCGCTTTGCATGGGCCCCCCGTGCAAAGCCCCGTCTGTGGCGCGTAAACCGCGCCATGGGTTGCGCAGATCAACCATGTTTTGGACCGATCAAAGAAGTGGCCCTCTTGGTAATCCATTTCCATGGCCACGTGAGTGCAACGGTTCAAGTAGGCATGCACCTGGTTCTCAAATCGAATGGCAAATGCTCGGCAAGTTTGTCCGCCATAAATCACATCAAAGACCACCGCCTTGCCGCCATTTTCAAGCGCTTCAGACCGACACAAATGGTATTGAATCTGATGGGTCACAAGCTCACCTCTTTGCCCTTGCCGGGTTGATTGCAAAAAACTTCTCCACCCCTGATCCTCGCCTACTTGTCAAACGACTTGAACCAATCCCATAAATCTTGCACGCTGTTGGCAAAGATCAAAGGGGTGTACTTTTTAAGCTCCCGGTCCTCATGGGCACCGTAGGTGACCGCGGCACTTGGACAACCCGCTCTCTTGGCCATCTCCAAATCATGGGAGGTGTCTCCAACCATCAAGGTTCTAGCGGGCAAGGCCCCATACAGGGACATCAATTCATGGAGCATGAGCGGATCGGGCTTGCCAGCGGTCTCATCGGCTGTTCTTGAGTCATCGATCAAGTCCTTGAGGGCTTTAAAGTGAAGTGCAGCATTCAAACCTGCGCGGCTCTTTCCAGTGGCAATGGTGATCACGTAATGCTCTGACTTGAGCCACTCCAAGAGGTCAATCACCCCATCAAAAAGGGCCAATTCGTGTTCTTTTTTTTGGTAATGAAAGCGATATCGCTCACCGAGCTGCGGATACAAGTGCTCGGGCACATCAGGTGCGGCATGCGCCAAAGCAGCCATCAATGGCATACCAATCACATAAGAAGCTTGTATTGCGTGGGGCCTTTGACCCCCCACATCTTCCACCGCAGCTTGTATGCAGCGCGTGATCAACTGCGTGGAATCAAAAAGAGTCCCATCCCAGTCAAATGCGATCAAATCAAAGGGTCGTTGGGGGTTTGAAATCATGGTCCGTCTCTAAAGCTCCTCAAGCTCCTGGCCTCACAGCCTGGCTCTCCAAGCCTTGCTGCTTGTCAATGAATTCTTGCAATTCTTGGGGGAGAGCACATTCTAGGGTCACGGGTTTGGCGATGTTGGGGTGAAAAAATTTCAATTGCCATGCATGCAGAAACATGCGCTTGAGACCGACCTTTTGGAGGGCTTTGTTTTGATCGTAGTCTCCATACTTTTCATCGCCCAAAATGGGATATCCCAGACTGGCCAAATGAACCCTTATTTGATGCGTACGACCCGTTTTGATGGTCACCTCCAGCAAGGAATAAGCGCCCACAAGGCGCGCTACTTTCACCAAGGTAATGGCCCTCAAACCCGAGGGGTCATCCTTGGGCGCCACCTTCACCCGCCTTTCGCCTTCTTGGGTTCCATTGCTGAGCAAAAACCGCTTGAGCGGTAAATCAATGACCTTTCTGTTGGAGGGCCATTGGCCGTGTACCATGGTCAGGTAGGTTTTGCCCGTCTCACGCTCTCTGAATTGGTCTTGTAGGTGCTTGAGTGCGCTCCTTTTCTTGGCCACAAGCAAGATGCCCGACGTTTCACGATCAATTCGATGGACCAACTCCAATGATTTGAGCAACGGGCGGGCCTGCCTGAGTTGCTCAATCACCCCAAAACTCACACCACTGCCCCCATGAACCGCGATGCCGGCAGGCTTATCGATGGCCATCAAGTGCTCATCCTCCATCAACACTGGAAATTCCCGGGCAGGAATACCGCCAGAAAGGGCCAATTCTTCCTTCATTTGCGCTTGATCTGAGGTCCGCAAAGGCGGAAGGCGCACGACATCCCCGCTTTGAATTCGACTGTCTGCCGATGCTCGCCCCTTGTTCACCCGTACCTCGCCAGAGCGAATGATGCGGTAAATGTGGGTTTTGGGCACCCCTTTGAGGTGGCGCATCAAAAAATTATCCAACCTTTGGCCAGCAGACTCCTCATCCACTTCGATTAGTTTTGCCTGAAATGGCTTCTCAGGCCCTAAGGGTCGTATAATGTTATTCACCAGCGTTGGATTCCAAGTACTTGATTTGTTTTGTCATTTGGTCAATTAGATCACGTAAACACCCCAAGCTGGCGGTCGATGCCCCGACAGGCCCCGCGACACAGACTCACCTCCTATGAAGTGTGAGGGGTGCGCCCCCCATCGGTTGAGCCGACATCCATTGAACTTTGATACGGAATATACAGAGTTTGACTTGCCTCAATGAACCTATGGTCCAAGACAAGTCAAACGGATCACAGCGAGAAAAGAAATTTAAGATGTTGATGGTGTTTTTCATGTTGCCCCTCTTTCTGTATGGGATTTTCCCCATGACAGCGCTTGGGTTCGCACGCAACACCCCATTGTCTTTGCACACTCGGATGGCCCGCTTTACAAAAGCGTCACCCACTCCTTTGCAACTCGCTCCTGTCCACGTGCCCAGTCTTCGCCAGCGACCTTAAAACGGTCGCCCTCACAGGCGAATCTTAGCGGCAATTCCTTTCGTTCTTGGCGTCGTTTCAGGCATCGTTGGTCCGTCATGGGCCTGTGATGTTTAGTTATATATATGTAAAGGAACGCATCAATGAAACGGATGCTTATCAATGCCACGCAAGCTGAAGAAAGACGCTTAGCGATCGTAGACGGTCAAAAATTACTTGACTATGAAATTGAAATCGAAGGAAGAGAACAGCGAAAGGGCAACATCTACAAAGCTGTTGTGACCCGAGTGGAGCCTTCCCTAGAGGCTTGCTTTGTTGACTATGGAGAAGAGCGCCATGGCTTCTTGCCCTTCAAGGAAATATCCAAACAATTTTTCAGCTCCAACATCTCTCCTAGCCAAGCTCGCATACAAGATGTGATTCGCGAAGGACAAGAACTTTTGATCCAAGTGGAGAAAGAGGAACGAGGCAACAAAGGTGCCGCGCTCACCACCTTCATCTCCTTGGCGGGCCGTTATGTTGTTTTGATGCCTAACAACCCCAGAGGTGGCGGCGTGAGTCGGCGCATTGAGGGAGATGACCGTGCGGAACTCAAAGAGGCCATGGACCAACTGGAATACCCCAACGGTATGTCCATCATTGCCAGAACCGCTGGCATCGGTCGATCTGCGCCTGAATTGCAATGGGATTTGAACTATTTGCTCAAATTATGGACGGCCATTGATGGCGCCGCCAAGGGTGGCAAAGGGGCTTTCTTGATTTATCAAGAGTCCAGTTTGGTCATCCGAGCCATTCGCGACTATTTCAACAATGACATTGGCGACATCTTGATCGACACCGATGACATCTTTGATCAAGCTCACCAGTTCATGTCCCACGTGATGCCAGAGCACGCGGCCCGAGTCAAACGCTACAGAGATGACGCACCCCTCTTTAGCCGCTTTCAAATTGAACATCAAATTGAATCCGCTTATGCAAGAACGGTGAACTTGCCCAGTGGAGGCGCGATTGTGATTGACCACACAGAGGCCTTGGTTTCTGTGGACGTCAACTCCGCTAGAGCCATCCGTGGAGGTGACATCGAAGAAACTGCCACGCGCACCAATTTAGAAGCCGCCGAGGAAGTCGCACGTCAAATGCGCTTGCGTGACTTGGGTGGTTTGATTGTGATCGACTTCATTGACATGGAGGAGTCCCGCAACCGCCGAGATGTAGAAAACAGACTTCGTGACTCATTGAGACAAGACCGTGCTCGTGTGCAGTTCGGCACGATCAGTAAATTTGGCCTGATGGAGATGAGCCGCCAGCGCCTGCGACCCGCCTTGTCTGAAGGCGCCTCTATTCCTTGCCCGCGTTGTGGCGGCTCAGGGCATGTCAGAGACACCGAGAGTTCAGCCCTTCAAATTCTAAGGATCATTCAAGAAGAGTCCATGAAAGACAACACGGCGGCGGTTCACGCTCAAGTGCCCGTTGAAGTGGCTTCCTTTTTGCTCAATGAAAAACGCACTGAAATTGCCAAAATTGAGCTCAAGCAACGCATCAGCGTCTTGCTCGTGCCCAACAAGGCCCTTGAGACGCCCAACTACAAACTCGATCGCCTCAAGCACGACGATCCACGTTTGGACAACATGGAGGCGAGCTACAAAATGGTCGATGAGATCGAAGACGTGACAGCCGTCACACGTCGCTCTCAAGAACCCACCAACCGCCAAACACCGGTGATCAAAGGCGTCTTGCCTGATGCACCCGCACCTAAACACGAAACGAAACCAGCGGTTGCTGCAGCAGCCAAAACACCGCCCCAACCCGTCGCCACCCAAGGCTCTGGTGGGGTGCTTGCTTGGATCAAGTCTTTGTTTGGCGCAGGAGAAGCCAAAAAAGAAACGCCCGCCACATCCAAGACATCCAGTGACGCCAAAAAAGAAGACAAGCGCGATACCAAAGAGGGCAGAAACCCCAGGGACTCTAGGCGCGGTGGACGCAGAGG
>JBAXNB010000080.1:0-10729 GCA_037134015.1 Betaproteobacteria bacterium
TAAAGGCCAACAAGGTTTCCTACCAGTCCTATACCTATGCTGGAACCCAGCACGGTTTTAACAACAACTCTACGCCTCGTTATGTTGAAGCTGCGGCCAAACTTGCCTGGGAAAGAACCCTTGCGCTCTTTAAAACGAACTTAGTCTAGAGTTATTTTTGCGTTGCTCAGAAGTGTTTTGTAGATCGCGGTTTCGCTCTTGACCAATTGATCCAGATCACTGGCACTGCCTGGTATGGGTTGGTTTCCCGAATCGATATAGAGTTTTTTGACTTTGGGCAAGGAGAGCGTTTTTTGGACGGAAGCATTCAATTTGCTGATGACTTCTGGGGCAGTCTTTCGAGGAGCAAAAACTGCAAACCAGTTGCTCGCATTGAAGGACTTCAGCCCCAACTCGGCCAAGCTTGGCACCTCTGATAAAACGGCCTCGCGCTCTGGCCCCGTCACTGCCAAAGCTCTGAGTGAGCCCCCATTGATCATGGCGTATACGGTCGGTGTCGAGTCAAATAGGACATCGATGGTGCCACCCATCAGATCTGTAAGCGCAGGTGCTGTGCCCTTGTAGGGAATATGGCGCATGCGAGTACCCGTCGCAAACAAGAACGCCGTTGCTACGATATGCGTATTGGAGCCGTTGCCCGCAGAACCGATGGTCAATTGTTCCGGGTTCTGCTTGGCAAAAGCAATCAAATCCGCAACCGTTCTCAAGGGCAAATCTTTTCTGACCAGCAAGGCATAACTGAATCTTGCGATCGCAGCAACAGGTACAAAGTCACTCGTCTCATAGGGCAGATTTTTTGATAAAAGTGGATTGATGACAAAGTTTGCAGCACTGCCCAAAAGCAAGGTATATCCGTCTGGCTCGGCAGTAGAAACAAAGCGTGCCGCCACACCTCCCCCAGCGCCTACTTTGTTGTCCACAATCACTTGCTGACCTATCGTTGCGCTTAAGTCTTGTGCCAAAGTTCTCGCCACAAAATCACTGCCCCCACCTGGGGCAAAGCCCACCACAACCTTGATCGCTTTATTAGGGAAATTTTGTGCATGAACACAAAAACTCAGAATTAGCGATGCAAGTAACCATGAAAAAATTCTAATCATTAGATGCGTTTTAAAAAATTAAAAAGACCTTGGTCTGAGAAAATTTCGATCTTTCACCAGCCCAAGCCAGCACTCAACACTCAATACTCATCTGAGCCCATTTTTGAAACATAACCCGGCCGTGTGAGCGCATCAATTAAAAAACACCCCCCATTTTTAACCACTTTTGAACCGGTTTTTAAGGCCGCTTGCAATGCTTTGATTGAACTTACACCACCGATGCTTTGCCAGCCTTGGGCTTTGGCCAATTCTGCGATGTCCACAGCAGGATCGTCCAAGCGTTGGCCAATCCATTTGTTTTCAGGAGCACGGTTGCGATGTTTGGCAACGGCCTCTTGATGTGCTTCATCGTTAAAAAAAGATCGATTATCAGCCACGATCACCAACAAGGGTATTTTGTGCCGTGCAGCACTCCAAAGTGCCATTGCACCCATCAACACATCCCCATCGCCCAAAATTGCAACCGGTAAACGCTCCGAGCCCCTGAGTGCCAAAGCCGCTCCCACAACCATGCCAGGGCCTGAACCAATCCCAGCACCGCCATCAAAACCCAAATAGTCCAAGGGGTGTTTGAAGTGGCAATGCGCACCAGGCCAGCCCAAAGGCAATCGAAGAAGTGACACGGGCGTTGCATCAAAAAACTCGTTGACGCAGAGGGCCATGGTGGTCAAGTCAATTTCACTAGAGGACGTGCTGTGCGTGTCTTTAAAACGCTTTGACATGGGTGCAGATGAACTGATTTGCTCACGGTACTCAGACAAGGTGATGCTTGCGGTTCTAAGCATTTTTTGCCGCAGCTTTGTCGGTTTTTTAAACCCTATTGGCAGTCGTTTTAACAGATCGGACACCACGAGTTCTGGGGTGCTTGCAATGGTCAAATCCGAAATTGGCAACTGCTGATGATCCATGCTCCAACCGTTGATGCGAAAACCATCTAGGGTCACATTGATGATTTTTGCACTGACAGCATCAGAGCGATAGCCTTGTCTTAAAGCTCCAGCCAAATCGATCCAATCCAAACTCAACACCACATCAGCAGATTTGATGAGTGCCTTGTCCTCTGCCGACAACCTAAATCCAGCTGCACCCGTGTGCAAGGGATGATCCGAAGGAAATGACGACGCCGTCTTCAAATCCGTGATGACCCTTGCACCGAGTTTTTCAAACAATTTAATTCTCTCGCCCCAGGCCTTTTCATCCCGACTGACTCGCCCCAAAAGAACAACAAGGTTTTTAGCTTTGGTTGACCAGTCGAGCAAGGTGGTCAAATCGTCCTGTCTCGGCGCAGGGGAATCAGGCATGGCAAAGCGCTCAAGAGAAGGAATGCTCACCCCATCCCCAATGGCATCCTCCTGTAGTGTGACATCTAAGCAAATGTAGACAGGGCCACATGGCGCAGACCTGGCGATGTTGTTGGCGCGAATCAAGGACTCAATGGTCGAACCCACCGAGGCAGGTTGATCGTCCCACTTGACATAGGGTCTTACCAAGGCTCCTTGGTCTTTGGACGTATGAAGCCATTCAATCCAGGGTCTTCTGAGCATCGAGTCGACGGGGCCAGTTGCACCAATCACGATCACAGGTGCACGGTCACACCATGCGTTGTAAATGGCCATCGTTGCATGCATCAAACCTACATTGCTGTGAACTGCAGCAGCCATAGGTCGACCCGTCACTTTTGCATACCCATGTGCCAAAGCAACAGCATGCTCTTCGTGCAAGCACGTCAACATCTGAGGCCGCTCATTGCCCAGGTAATTCACCAAACTGTCATGCAGACCTCTGTAGCTGGCACCCGGATTGACCGCAATGAAGTCGATGCCTATGCGCCTGAGCATTTCTGCAATCACATCACTGCCCCAAAGCATATCAGTACTTACTGAGCGAATTGGAACATCGCGTCCGTTTACACTTCGCTGAACCGAAGGTACTTTTGATTCCAAAGTTTGCAGAGGTTTTTTGGTGTTTTTCATAAATTCAAATCAATCAACTTTAATTCCTGCGGTTTTAACGACGGGTCCATATTTCAAAAAATCGTTTTTGATCATTTCAGAAAATTCCTCTGCTGAAGTGACAAACGGATCCAATCCGCCTACTGCTTTGATTCGCTCAAGAATATCAGCGTCACTCAAAGATTTTTGAATGGCCGAGCGCAATTTGAACAAAACATCGGAGGCAATCCCTCTTGGCGCAAACACGCCAATCCAAGTGCTAATTTCCAAGCCTGGATAAAACTCACCCAGCGTTGGCACATCTGGGTAAGAGGGGGATCGTCTTTTTCCTGCCAAAGCTATCGCTTTCAATTTACCCGATTTGATGTGACCGGAAACAGAGTTACCTCCAAACATGATGGGAACCTCGCCACTTAAAATCGCCATGGTTGCTGGCCCGCCCCCTTTGTAAGGCACATGCATCAATGAAATCCCAGTGCGGGTTTTAAGCATCTCCATGGCCAAATGATGAGAACTTCCGTTGCCGATGGAAGCATAGGCCAAGGGGGGATTTGACGACCGGGCAATTTCTAAAAACTCATTGAAGTTCTTGATGGGCAAAGAGGTGTTTGCGGCCAGTAAAAGCTGCGTGCTGACAAGGCTAGAGACCGGTTGCAAGTCTTTAACAGGGTCCACACCCATTTTGCTGTAGAGGTGGGGGTTGATGACAATTTGGCTGTCCGGTGCGATCAAAAGCGTGTAGCCGTCAGCAACAGACTTGGCTGTTAATTCACTGGATAAATTTCCATTGGAGCCAGGTTTATTGTCAATGACCACAGCTTGCCCAAGAAGGTCTGAAAGTTTCGTCGAAAAAATACGACCTAACGTGTCTGTCGCACCACCCGGGGGATTGGGGACCAAAATGCGAACGGGTTTACTAGGATATTGTGCGCTACATGTTCCACAGAGGAGAAATGCATTGCAAAAAATACAACCGATGGTCAACAGACACCGAGTTAAAAAGCTGGGTCTCTTTTTCAGAGATGTGGATAAAAATTTCGCCATGGGAAGAGTTGTTTTTTTAAACGCCATGCCCCAAAATGTATCTCACATTGGGAATGAAAACACTCAGTAAAACCATTACTCATTTCAAAGATCAAGCTTGTACAAGTCGAAACATTAACTGTCCACATAGCCCACAGACGTGGGACTTTTCAGACCATGCACTTCGAATGTTTTTCGATCTATCTTTAGATCAATTGGATTGAATTCAGGCTTTTTAAAATCCAAACATAGAGAATCTTGAACTGAAAGAAAGCCGCCAGCTAGCGTTTACCCTAGCTTTTAACGAAGTCCATCACGCTTAAAAATAACATAACCATTTGGTTATATAAACATTCAAATTTTTCATTAGACAAACCTCTTACGCGGTGTCATGATGAACTGTGCACGAAAAATGAAATCAACAAAAACAGATTGTTAGCATGGAGAAAACATGAAGACTCTTGATAAATCCACGCCAAAGAAACATACATTAGATTTCTTTTCGAATGTTTCAAAAGGTTATATTGGTTTCCTAATTTTTCTTTTTTTTGCCCCCTTCATTCAAGCTCAAACCTACCCAAATAAGCCCATCAAGATGTTTCTCCCCTATGGGGCAGGGGGAATCGGAGACCTTACTGCACGTGTGATCACTCAAAAGATGAGTGAGAACATGGGCCAGCAAATCATCATTGACAACAAACCCAGTGCAGGTGGCGCCCAAGCCTTTTTAGCTGGCTTGCAGTCACCTGCTGACGGCTACACACTCGTCATGGGTGGCAATGGTTCAGCGATTAGTCAATCGCTTTTCAAGAACTTACCTTACAACATCTTGACCGACTTCAACCAAGTCTCGACCATGGCCAAGTTTAGTTTGGTCTTGTTGGTAAACCCAGATTCGAAGTACAAAACTGTCGCTGATGTGATTGCTGAAGGAAAAGCCAGGCCCAAAAGTCTCAATTTTGGCTCAGTCAGTGTTGGTTCAACACAATTCTTAGCCGCAGAATTATTTAAACAAATGGCAGGTATAGAAGCTCAAACCATTCCTTACAAAGTCTCAGCTGGACTGTTCTCTGCAATCAGATCGGGTGAAATTGATGTCGGATTTGAATTTGTTCCACCTGTCTTAACCTCCATCAAAGCTGGAACCGTTAAGGCATTGGCTATTGCAGCAGAAAAACGCAATCCAGGTCTGCCAGATGTACCAACAGTTGATGAAAGTGGCTTAATTGGCTACGAGGTCACCTCTTGGAATGCCGTTTCAGCCAAGACAGGAACCCCTCAAGCGATCATAGAAAAACTCAATAAGGAATTTACTATAGCGATCAATTCTCCTGATGTTTCTCAAAGCCTCAGAAAAATGAACTCAGAACCCTTTCCAATGAATCAAAAAGAGACAAGAGAATTAATGATTTCTGAAATTGCCAGATGGAAAGCCGTGATTGAAAAAGCCAATATTCCTTTAAATTGAATTGAAAGATTGAAAAATGAGTCCTCTTGAAAAAATAAATTTAGATATTGCTATCGCAACCTATGGACACACACATGCGCTGAAACATGGAACTGTAGCTATCCAAGGCGTGAACCCCAATTTCATTGAAATCAAGCCTATCATTGCAGCATTTAGGCGAATGGTGCGAGATGTTGAGTTTGATGTTTGTGAAATGGCACCTGCAACCTACATGCTTGCGAGAGAAGCGGGGGCCCCCTTTAAAGCCTTGCCAATCTTTATCTTCCGAAGATTTCACCACGCTGGACTCGTTTACCGTGACGATGCGGGAATCACTCAACCTAAAGACCTCGAAAACAAAAAAGTTGGTGTTCGAGCATATTCGGTTACAACTGGTATATGGACCAGAGGTATTATGATGAACGACCATGGCGTCGATAACACCAAAATCACCTGGGTCGTTGATGATGAGGAGCATGTCAAGAGTCTTCAACTTCCCAAAAATGTGATTCACGCTACTGATGAACAGTCTCTAGTGAAAATGATGGAAACAGGAGAGTTATCAGCGGCCTTCACTGACAACGCCGGAATTGGCCGCGCTGGCGCGCCAACCGATGGCTGGCAGTCCGGGGGGAGAATTAAACCGCCAGAATACAAAGAACTATTTCCCAATTCTCTTGAGCTAGAAACTCAATGGTTCAACAAAAATGGCATTTATCCAGTGCATGGTCTCATCGTGGTTAAAGACGAAGTATTGAACAAATATCCTTGGATAGCGAAGTCACTTTTTGATGCCTTTTTCGAATCAAAAGAAATTTATCTCAATCAACTTTCAAATGGCGAATCCGTATCCGACAAAGACGATCACTACCGAAGCATGTCGAAAATTGTTGGCAAAGACCCTTTGCCTTATGGTATAGATGCGAACCGTAAATCGATACAAGCACTTATCGATTATTGCTATCAACAAGAACTTTTAAAGAAAAAATATTCAATCGATGACATGTTTGTCAACATCAACCCCTCAAAATAATTAAGGCTTGCTCATATGAAAACCACATTGATCGATATCCACCCCCATATCATTTCAAAGAATTTCACCCGATATCCTATAGCCCCCCTTGGCGGCGAACAATCAAATTGGTCTGCAAGCCGACCAGCCGACTTTGAAAAATACATTTCCGAAATGGATATTTCAGGCGTAAGTAAAGCGGCCATAGTGCACTCATCGACGACGTATGGCGTTGATAACTCCTATGTTGCCGACTCGGTTGCTCTTTACCCCAAGCGCTTCACAGGTGTTTTTTCAATCAATATGCTCTCTGAAGATGCGCCAGATAAAATTCAGTATTGGGTTGACCAAGGTCTGGGGGGCTTGAGGATATTTACAACAGGCAGCACCATGCCAGGACAGCAACCGTGGCTTTCTGACCCCTTGCTTTTGCCAGGCTGGGAGAAAGCAAGTGATTTGAATTTATCTATCGCAGTTCAATTGACCCAGGCTGCTGTTCCACAACTAGAAACACTTTTAAGAAAATACCCGAACACCAAAGTGATCATTGATCACATGCTTAAACCTGATATCACAAGTGGCCCGCCTTATCCCAATGCTGATTTTCTGTTTGAATTATCCAACTACAGCAACGTTTACCTTAAACTCACCAGTCGAAATGTGGTGGATTCCCAAAAAACACCAGCATCTTCCGAAACTTTTTTTGGAAAAGCTGTAGAAAAATTTGGAGCTCATCGCATTGCCTGGGGATCTAATTTTCCTGCATCTGAGGGCACCTTGCTGAGTCTTGTCACTGATTTTAAGAAATCTATTTCTTTTTTAAATGACAACGATCAACATTGGATCATGGCTGGCACTGCTCAAACTCTTTATCCTTCTTTAGCTGACTGAACCATGCCTCCAAAAATCCTCCTCAATTGCTTACTTGGCGAATATCCCAACACGCATGCCTTGCGCTCGGGCGAGTTGACTTCAGAACGAATTGATTTCAAATTCGCAGACGTCGAGACTGCAAGCAAAGCTTTCAAAAGAGTCGTCAGAGACTATGAGTTTGACATGGCGGAACTTGCCATCGTCACCTATTTAAGTGCCAAAGATGTTGGACGCCCTCTTGTCTTGCTTCCAATTGTCGTGAGAGGCAAGTTTCAGCACGAGTCCATTGTGACTCTAGCAAGTCGTCCACTTATGTCACCGTCTGACTTAACAGGTAAAAGAATCGGGGTGCGTTCACACTCAGTTACCACCGTCACATGGGTCAGGGGTATCCTTGAAAGCGACTATGGCGTGGATCTTGACAGTATCAAGTGGGTCACTTTTGAGGATCCTCATGTGCCTGAAATCAAAGATCCCATTAACTTTGAAAGAGCTGAAAAAGGCAAAAACTTGATGGACATGTTGGTCAATGGCGAAATTGATGCAGCGGTCATGACTGGAGCGAGTCTTAAGGATCCTAGAGTTCAGTTTTTGATTTCGGATCACAAAGATGCAGCCCTCAAATGGCACTCAAAACACCACGCTGTACCCATCAATCACATGGTGGTTCTTAAAGAGTCAATCCTTCAAGAAAACCCTTGGTTACCTCAAGAGCTTTTCAATTTATTTTCAACTACAAAAATAAAAGCAGGCTTACCCGCAGCAAACGGATTGGACAATTACCCACTAGGCATAGAAGCCAATCGAAACAGCTTAGAGATCATCATCAACCACGCATATCGACAAAAGCTTATCAGCAGAAAATTCTCCGTAGACGAACTTTTTGATGAAAGAACCCGCTTTTAGAACTTAATGGGTTCACAAACCAGCAAAAACCCTAAACCATGCAAGACCTTAATTTCAGTGGTTTTATCAATCTTGGACTCAAACCCAAGCAACTGCAGCTGATCGTTGCTTTGGATGAATTAAGAAACATCAGTAAAGTTGCTAATTATGTAAAAATTACGCAGCCAGCCGTTTCTAAATCGCTTCATGAATTAGAGATAGACCTTGGGGTGAAACTATTTGATCGTTCAAGTAGGGGTATTGCACCAACGATTTATGGTGAGTGCCTTGTTCATCATGCCAAAAAGATTCTGCTTGAGTTTACCAATATTCGCAATGAACTAAGAAGTCTCAAATCAGGTTCGTTTGGCTCCATCAAAATTGGAGCACTCACAGCAACTGCCTCTGCAATTTTGCCTGAAAGCTTAAGACGGCTCAAAGAAAAATCTCCACATATCAATGTTCTTATTAAAGAAGGATTGATGGAGACTCTCCTGCCTGATCTTTGGAACAATAAACTTGATTTGATCATTGGAAGATTGGCGCCGAGCAATGAAACTGAAGGGCTGGCTTCCATCAATTTATCCTATGATTCAAGTTTAATTGTCTGCGGACCTAAAAATAAGCTTGCAAAAAAGAAAAGCACCTCATGGTCTGATTTAGAGGGCTTTCCTTGGATTCTGCCACCCTCTGGAACTTTGCTCAGAGAGCCCTTGGAACAAGCTTTCAAGACGCATCAACTTACTTTCCCAAACAATACAATTGAAACACTTTCAATTCAAATATCAACAGCTTACGTTCAATGCTCTGATGCGCTTGCAGTGTTACCTAGCTCAAGCGCCCTTTACTTTCAAAACCTTGGACTCATCAAAGTTTTACCCATCGAGTTGTTCGAATACCATCGACCCATTGGAATTTTATGGAATGCCAAAAAGTCACTTACGCCTAGCGCAAAATTACTTGTAGAATGCCTCGAATCCTTGGCCGATAAAAATCCAACACTTCAATAGCGTTCATTGATCTCGACGATGACTTTAAAAAATGAAAATGAATTGATTGAGCACTACACGGCCCAAGGTTGGGACTACATGGAAGATGATGGTTTCATTGGGCTCATTGGCCCCATGTTTCAAAAAACAGTCGATTCAAAGCTTCATTTCTGCTTTCCAACCCTTCAAAAGCATCGAAATAGAAACAATGTGTTGCAAGGCGGCGCTTTGCTCACGTTTTGCGACAGAGTCCTAGGGGTGGTGGCAAGAGCAGAAAGTGCCACACCCAAAACGGCCACCATTCAACTCAACATGGACTTCATTCACGCGATCAAAATAGGCGACGTGGTTGAGTCTAGCCCAGAACTCGTCAAAGACTCTAAGCATCTCTTGTTTGTCAAAGGTACTTTTTTCGTCAACGGAACGGTCGTTGGAGAGGCCAGTGGCATTTGGAAAAAGATCAAATTGATCAACTGAGATGGGCTCCCCCCCTTCAGAGCCCTACAATGGTTCATCCCATTTGGAGAATGTATGCAAACCATGGATCGATTTTCACCCCAGGGCTTGAGCTTTGAAGCGTTCAAGCCCCAGCACTTTTCTTGGAGCCTAGAGGGCTCCGTAGCAACGATCACCTTGAGCCGTCCTGAAAGAAAAAACCCTCTGACACTGGAGTCCTATGCAGAACTCAGAGACACGTTTAAAGCATTGCGCTTTAGCAAAGGGATCAAGGTTGTTGTGCTCACTGGATCAGGGGGCAACTTTTGTTCGGGGGGAGATGTACACGAGATCATTGGACCTTTGGTCAACATGAAAAAAAACGATGACATGACTGGCTTGTTGAGCTTCACGCGCATGACTGGTGACTTGGTCAAAGAGATGCGGGCATGCCCTCAAATCATCATAGCCGCTGTTGACGGGGTTTGTGCTGGAGCAGGAGCCATTTTGGCCATGGCCTCGGACTTGAGAATCGGCACGGCCAGCAGCAAAACCGCATTTCTATTTGTCCGCGTGGGTCTTGCTGGTGCCGACATGGGCGCTTGCAACATTTTGCCGCGCATCATCGGCGCTGGACGAGCGGCAGAGTTGCTTTTCACGGGCCGCTCCATGGACGGTCAAGAGGCAGAAAGATGGGGGTTTTTCAATCGCCTGTGCACGTCCGATCAATTGATGCACGAGGCCCAATCGATGGCCCAGTCTTTGGCCATGGGACCTTCATTTGCAAATGCCATGACCAAAAAATGCATCCATCAAGAATGGAGCATGGGCATCGATGAGGCCATCGAAGCGGAGGCACAAGCACAAGCCATCTGCATGCAAACCAAAGATTTTGAGCGGGCTTACCAGGCTTTCATCGTCAAAGAAAAACCCATCTTTCAGGGTGATTGACGGATTTATTTAACCAGGTTTTGCGGGTTGCCGCTAGCGGCAACCCGCAAAACCTGGTTAAA
>JBAXNB010000081.1:0-10620 GCA_037134015.1 Betaproteobacteria bacterium
TGATATGAACACTTCCTTTTCTTTTCGCAGTTGCATATCTTTAATTTCAAGAACGCAAAGGCCATTCAATGAGGCCAACTGCAAGATGTAGGGGAGAGAGTGTCCATAGCGCTGTGTTGTCTTGAGTTCGTAGGTGGGTGACTGGCTGTTTTCAATGGTGAAGCTCAACAAGCCATTGGGCTTTAATTGACTTGCTATTGCTCTGAACAATCGATCCAAGTCCCCCATATAAATAAAGACGTCCGCGCTCACGACCAAGTCATAGGAACTTGTTGAATCTTCTAAAAAATCCACAAGATCCGCACATATCAATTTTGAGTAAATTCCTTTCCCTTTTGCTTGAGCAATCATTTTTTCTGAAATATCGACCCCGGTGATCAACCTAGCATGTGGGCCAAAAGACTCACCGCATAGACCTGTTCCACACCCTAAATCCAGCATACTTTCTACTTGATCTTTCTGAAATCTAATGAATTGTTCCACCAAAATTTCTGGCGCTTTGTAGACCAACACCCCAAGTAGATGATCGTCAAATTGACTGGCATAGCTATCGAAAAGCTCGATCAAAGACTCAGTTGGCATGCTCTGGGGAGGTTCGCCCACGCCTAAAGACGACAGCGAGAAGGCTATTTTTGCTAGTTGGGGCTTCAGACTCAAAGCCTTTTCATAATCTTTTATGGCTTTTTCAAATTCACCTTCCTCATGGTAGATGGTGCCTCTGTTGCCATAAGCTTCAGCATAATCCTCTCTTAGCTCAATGGCTTTGTTGTAGTTGGACAAGGCCTTGTTGGCGTCTTTAAATGCTTTAAAAATATTTCCACAATTCAAATAGGCTTCAGCGTGAGTTTTATCTATGTCTATTGCTTTGAAAAAACTTAGCAAAGCTGCATCGGGTTGATTCAGCATGACCAAAACAGATCCAAGATTAAAATGCGCTTGAACATACGCAGCCCTCTGTTCAATTGCTTTTTTATAGTTCACAACAGCCGCATCGAGCTCAAGTGTTTCTTGAAATAAAACCGCGCTATTGAAATAGGCCTCAGGATACTGTCCCTTCAAAGAAATGGCTTGGCCGTAATTGAATTGAGCTTCCCTATATTTGCCCAAACCTTTCAAAGCAATACCTTTATTGAAATAAGCTTGAGCATAGTTGTTGTTGAATTCGATGGCTTTGTCACAACTCAATATCGCTTCTTCAAATTTGTGGAGCTCGTTCAACACATTGCCACGGTTGTTGTAGGCCTCCACATACTGGGCCCTTAGTTCAATCGCAGCATCGTATTGAATCAAAGCCTCCTCTAGCCTATCTAGTTCTTGAAAAACAATACCTAGGTTGTTGTGAGCCTCGGCATAATTTGGATTCAAAACAAGCGCTTTTTCAAAGCTTGACCTGGCCTCATCGAATCTTCCAAGCTCTTTTAAAACAATCCCAAAATTGTTCAAAATGTGCGGGCTCTGATCATTGACTTTCAAAGCTCGCTCAATCAGTTCACGCGCCATGTCCCACTGATGTACCTCGGCGTGCATCAAGCCAAAAAAATGCAATGCATCAATATGTCTAGGGGATTGCTTTAATATTTCCTCATAGATTTCACTTGCTTCCTTCAGCTTTCCTTGTTGGTGAAGCGTTATTGCACGCTCTAGCATAGTTTTTTTCTCCAAAAAAAGCGGCCAACCTCTATGTTCTTTCGCTTTTTTAAACTTGTATCAAAGAAGACATTTCAACCGCGGCTCTATTTGTCATGAGCACCTTTGATCGCAAAATTTCCGGCCACACTCACCCTGTAGTCATCAGAGGAATAAAAGGGAAACACCGAATGCTTCATCTTCGCAGAAAACACCAGCCCATGATTTTCAAGCGACTTGTCCGCATCAATGAAATGGTTACAAATATCGCCCAAACTGTTGGTGTACTGGAAACAAAACCTGCCCGATAAATCTTTGCCAGAGCCATGACCTGGCGACACCTTAGCCTCCTGCTCAAACGTAAACGGGACTTTAAGCCAGATCACAAAGCTGATGATCCCGTAATGATCGTGCGGCGGGTTGAACTCATGCTTGTGTTGAAAATTGACCCACAACTCTTTCAAATAAATGGGTGAGCTCTCAGGCGCAATGCTGTTTTGTGTAACGTAGCGGTTGAATCTTTCATCAAACTGCAAGACCATGGGGGCCATCAAGTTATGGGTGTGTTTTACACACTCCGTCAACAGATAGGAGTTCTTGATGTTGCCTGCCAATTTTTGGTTGTGTTTTTTGCTGTGCTCAAAGTCCTTGCTGATCTTGGCCACCTCCGCTTTGATCGGTGCCAATTCAGTGTCTGTAAAAGACATTTTTAAAAAACCAATATTTTCAAAATTTACTTGTTCAACCAAGCTCTTCATGCTCTCCTCATTTCCAACAAATTATTATGTTGGCCTACTTTACAACAAAAAACCCCGTTGCTCTTTCAAGCAACGGGGTTTTAGACTTATTAAATTCTAAACTGACACGAGGGTCAGCTTTGAATTAGAAAGTGTGGCGTGCGCCAACGAAGTATGCGCTAACTGTTGCAGCAACAGTGTCTGTGCCTACGCCTGAGTAGATTGGAGACTGGAGCATTTTGCCTTCATTTTTACCATTTGCGATACCGCCGTAGATGGAGGTACGTGGTGACAACTTGTACACAGCGTTAAATGAAGTTTGTGTGAACTTGTTGTTTGCGTCCACGTCATCCTTCAAAATACCGTAAGCAGCGTTCAATGTCAAAGCTGAGCTCATGGTGTAGAACACGCCGCCACCTGTTGATGTGGTTCCGTTGGCGTTAGGAACAGCAGCCTTACCTGAAAGCTTCATCTTGTTGTTCAAAACAGCTACTTTCCATTGACCCATGGTGTATGAAGCACCAATCGCGTCCTCAGAAAATGCCTTGTTACCATCGTAGTCATTTTTGTAGGTGTTGGCCAAACGAACTGACAAGCCCATGCCGTCGTAACGAATCACCCAAGCTGCACCGTTGTTTGCGCTGCCTGCGTCGTTATAGGACATCTTTGGAATACCGAACTGATATGCACCTGAGAAACCAGCGATGGTTGGTGTTGACAACGCAAAACCACCCATGTAGGCGTAAGTCGTTCCCATGTTGGTTGGGTTGATGGCCGTACCAGAAGAACTTGCGGCACCCGCGTAATTCGTAATCGCTGCAGGAGAAGCAGTTCCATTGACTTTAGAAGTCATTGAACCAGAGCTGATGGTGTTGGACTGCATGGCAGTCAAGTTGGCTGTACCACCGTTGGTACCTGTTGTTGTGTTGACTTGACCTTGAGCTTCCCACCATAAGTCGGCTTGACGGCCAATGGTCAATGCACCAATGCCAGCTTGCTCCAACTTGATGTATGCGCCACGGTTGAAGAAACCAGGTGCATCGGCAGCAGCAGTGATGTTTCCAAGCGTTGCAGCTGTTGTTGAAGTTTGTGATGCTGAGTTAGTAACAGCTGTTGTTGATGAAGCAGCTTGGCCAGTCATCAATGTGATTTCTGAACGCAAATCAAAAGATGCACTCAAACCACCACCCATGTCTTCTTTGGAAGCGATGCCCCAATAAGAACTGGCGTTGCTGTTTGATTTTGTGAAAGTGGCTGATTTGCCACCTTGCGTAGAATTTACAACGGTCTGGTCCAAATTACCATAAATGGTCATTTGAGCAAACGATGTACCTAAAGCTGCTAACGATGCCAAAGCAACGAGTGTTTTTTTCATGTCAAGGTTCTCCAAGGTTTATTAAAGAGCTGAGAGCGACTTTTTCAAACAAAAATGTCATCGCCCGAAGCCTCAGCCAACCCCCTTTATTGGGAAGTTGTCGTTATTGCACCAGAGTGCGAGCTTACAAGCAAAGCTTTTCGTTGGATGAAGGGGTATTACGTTGCCGACAGACAACACTTAAGGCCATTTAAGGCCTTGAAACATCAACATGTCATAAACACTCAGTTGACACACTGATAGTAGAAACCCTAGTATCCATGGGACAGCGTTTTTAACAAGATCCTCCCATATGAGCTCCCAACTTGACCCGTTTCTCATTGCTTTTGACGATGCCTTGCGCACCCTCTTTTCGCAACAACATTCATCTCGCCCCAACCCAGGCGCCGCAGAGCTTCAGTCGCCTTTAACTGCTGAAGAGAAAAAACGCTCCGCAGCCCTCATGCGTGTGAACCATGTGGGTGAAGTTTGCGCCCAAGCCCTTTACAACTCCCAAGCCTTGGCCACCCAAAACCCCAAGTTGGTCGCCCAATTCAAACACGCCCGCATGGAAGAAAACGATCACTTGGCTTGGACGCAAGAGCGTCTTAAAGCCTTGGGTAGCCATACCAGCTATCTCAACCCACTTTGGTACGCAGGCGCCTTTGCCCTTGGGTTTGCGGTTGGCAAAGTCGGCAAAGATGCAGTGAGTTTAGGCTTTGTGATGGAGACCGAGAAACAAGTGGAGGCCCATCTCGCATCCCACTTGGATCGTCTACCTCAAGCAGACACGGCCTCGAAAGCCATCGTTGAGCAAATGAAGATAGACGAGGCCCGGCACGCACGAGACGCCATGCGTGCAGGCGGCGTGGAGTTGCCAGCGCCCTTTAGGTTTCTCATGAAGTTGAGCGCCAAGGTGATGACCACGGCGGCTCACCACATTTAATTTTTTTAACGCACGAGGCCTCACCAAAGGCCTCACCAAAAGCCTTATCAAAGGCACCTGTTGATTTTGATTCGAAATCGCTCTGACCTTGCTCAGACTCCGCTCAGACCCACTCAACTGGCCAGCGATTTAGCCCCCCTTCGAGCGCATTTGCATGGCTCAAACGCCCGCGTCTTCTGCAAGGATCTCAAAACTGGTGGTGATTTCAGCCGTTTTGGCAAGCATGATGCTGGCAGAACAATATTTGTCGTGGCTCATGGCGATCGCCCGCTCCACCGCCTGGGGGTTCAATTGGTGACCTTTGAGCGTGAAGTGCATGTGAATTTTGGTAAAAACCTTCGGGTCCACCTCTGCTCGTGTGCTTTGCAACTGGACACTACAGGCCGTGACTTGATGGCGACCACGCTTTAAGATGAGCACCACATCATAGGCTGTGCACCCGCCTGTACCTGCCAGCACCACCTCCATGGGCCGAGGAGCCAAGTTTTGGCCGCCATTCATGGGCTTGTCCACATCTGGCGCTCCATCCATCATGAAGGCATGCCCACTGCCTGTCTCTGCCATGAAGCCCATCGACGACTTCGAGCTCGTTTGACCTGTCCAACTCACTGTGCATTCCATCACGTCCACCTTTTGATCAGGGTTTTACAAATTTATGTTGCAGTGCAACACTTTCATTGCTATATTCCAAACATGTTTGACACCTTTTTGGTGTCGCGCCGATTGTCTCCTCCACCTTCAACAGGTGGATTTATCCCCGAACCCCATGGGTTCGGGGTTTTTTTTGAGATCCGCGTTTGAAAGCATTCATTTGATGTATTTTCGCACCGAAGTGACATCGCGCGAGAAGAGATCTCAGGCACCAAGGACACAAGCTCAACTCTTGGCCACTAAAATCGCCTAGATGAGCAACACAACACCCAAGCCTCGCACCAACGCACTTCGCAAATCAGCCGCATTGAGTTCAGCTGAGTTGACCCCGGCAGACTATTTAAAAAGAATTTTAAATGCCAAGGTGTATGACGTGGCTCACGAGTCTGAGTTGACATCCGCCAAAACCTTGAGTGAACGCTTGGGCAACCATGTGTTGCTCAAACGCGAGGACCAACAAGCGGTTTTCAGTTTTAAGCTTCGAGGGGCTTACAACAAAATGGCGCACCTGAGTGCCACGCAACTTAAAAAAGGCGTGATTTGTGCCTCTGCGGGCAACCATGCTCAAGGGGTGGCCCTTGGGGCCAAGACGCTGGGATCCAAAGCGGTCATTGTCATGCCCATCACCACGCCCGAGCTTAAAGTTCAAGCGGTCAAAGCCTTAGGTGGCCAAGTGATCCTCCATGGTGAGAGCTACACCGACGCCTATGAGCACGCTTTAGAACTTGAAAAGAAAAAGGGGCTGACCTTTGTGCACCCTTTTGATGACCCTGATGTGATTGCAGGTCAAGGCACCATCGCGATGGAAATCTTGCGGCAGTGTCCGGGGCGTTTAGACGCTATTTTTGTCGCCATTGGAGGAGGAGGCCTCATTTCTGGGGTTGCCAATTACTTCAAAGCCGTTCGTCCCGATGTTCGGGTCATTGGCGTTCAGATGAACGATTCCGATGCCATGATGCAATCGATCCAAGCCGGTCAGCGAGTGAGTCTTGGCGACGTGGGTCTTTTCTCTGACGGCACCGCCGTCAAACTCGTTGGCGAAGAAACCTTTCGCATCAGTCGCAATTTGGTCGACGACTTCATGAGCGTTGACACCGACGAAGTCTGTGCAGCCATCAAAGACATCTTCATTGACACCCGCAGCATAGTGGAGCCCGCAGGCGCCTTGGCTGTTGCAGCCATCAAGAAATACAGCGCATTGCACAAAGCCAAAGGCCAAACCTTTGCTGCCATTTTATGTGGTGCTAACATGAATTTTGACCGCCTGCGCTTTGTCGCCGAGCGCGCCGAAGTCGGTGAGCATCGGGAAGGCTTGTTTGCAGTGACCATCCCCGAGGAGCGAGGAAGCTTCAAGCAGTTTTGTCAATTGCTCGGCTCTTTGCCGACTTTTGGCTCTAGCGCTTCGCCCAGACAGGTCACGGAGTTCAATTACCGAATGAATGACAGTGCCGTGGCCCATGTGTTTGTCGGCTTGACCACCACCAAAGCCCTGGAGAGTCAAAAAATTGCTCGACACTTGAGCCAACATGGCTTCAAGGCTTTGGACCTGACCCACGACGACTTGGCCAAGGAGCACATTCGACACATGGTGGGTGGCGCCAGCACGCAGGCTCAAGATGAGCGACTGCTGCGCTTTGTTTTCCCTGAGCGTCCAGGTGCTTTGATGAAGTTTTTAAGCACCATGCGCCCCAACTGGAACATCAGCCTCTTTCACTATCGAAACCAAGGGGCTGACTATGGACGCATTTTGGTGGGCTTACAAGTACCCAAGGCAGATGACAAGCCCTTCAAAACATTTTTAAAAGTTTTGGGCTACCCGTGTGTTGAAGAAACACAAAACCCTGTTTATCAACTGTTCTTAAAAAAATAAGCCCACAAGGGGGCTCCAACCAAATTTCAACCAGACTTTAACCAGACGTTAGCTGGGCTTTAAATGCCTTTGAACGCCGGCAACTCAACACTGAGTGTCGCTGGACCCTTTGAGCTGGGGCCGAGTTGGACGCTCTTGGGCTCAATAGAGATCAAATACAAACCAGGCTCGACCTCATCGCCCACTTTGTAAGGCTTGGCCACCTGTTGATCGACACTCAACAGGGCTGCGCCCTGCTGGGCCTTAGGGTTTTGCTGGGTGTTGGCAAGAGAGCGCCCTGATTCGGCATAAACCACTCCCATGAGGCGCACCCTTGAGCTCAACAAACTCAATTGTTGTGACTGGAGTTGCTGTGCGCTAAGAGCCCTGTTCTCAGGCAAGCTGACCTGCCCCAAGGCCGCACCTAGATCGCTCAGCTTGATGGCCTTTAACTCTTCGGAGAGTCTAGGCACACTTAAAGTGGTGACCTCAGCGGCGCTGTTGTCCATCCACTTGAAGATCCAGTAAACCGACCCAAAGCACACCAAAGCCCAAACACAAAAGGTGAAGACCCAAAGAACACTTTGGGGCATGGGTTGATCAACTTTGGCAAAGGTCATTGAGAAATGAAGATAAAAAATGAAACCATCAAGGGCTCTAGAAGCTGTGTATTTTAGACTGGCTTCTTTCAAGCCCCGTCATAGGGTTAAAAAATTTCAGAATATCATGCTCTCCTCTTTGAATCTGTTGGACCGATAAGTGCCAAGCGGCACGACCACGGCCACTCATCTGATTTCACTTGGTCAGCACTTGTCACACAAATGGTAGGATAATGCGTAAGAATTGGATTCTGAAGGGGATTCTTGCCTTGTAAGGTGTCTTATTTGCATCTTCCTTCCCCTCTGGCTTTTGAGCACCATCGGCTTGAAACTGAAAGCCATGCGATGGCCCATTGTTGAACAGCTTTTTTAAATTCATTTTTTTAAGACGTCCATGCACACGACACCCAACCCCATCAGCCCCAGTGCACCGCAAGACAAGACGCTCCAAGATCGGCACCCAACCCCTCAGCGGGGATTCACACTGATTGAGTTGATGGTGGTCTTGGTCATCATTGGTGTTTTGGCGGCTCTGATCGTACCCAATGTGATTGACCGCGCCGATGATGCTCGAGTGACGGCAGCCAAGACCGACATCAACAACATGTCGCAAGCGCTCAAACTCTACAAATTGGACAACCAACGCTTCCCTAGCGCCGATCAAGGGCTCCAAGCCTTGGTGGTCAAACCCAGCGTGGGCGCCGTGCCCTTGAACTGGAAGCCCTATCTTGACAAGTTGCCCAACGATCCTTGGGGTCGCCCTTACCAATACCTTGTCCCAGGCATCAAAGGTGAGGTGGACGTGATGTCCTTGGGTGCAGATGGTCAAAGTGGGGGCGAAGGCAAAAACGCTGACATTGGCAGTTGGCAATAACGGCATCGGTCCATGCATAGGGCCCCCACGCGTTCAAAGGCCAAGTCCCTTGGCTTTACTTTGCTTGAGCTCTTGGTCGTTTTGCTCATCATGGCACTGGGTTCTGCTGGTGTGGCGTGGTCACTGAGGCAAACCCCAGAACAAACCCTCGAGCGGGAAGCTCAACGGCTCATTTATTGGCTGGAGGTCGCTCGCGTTCAGGCAAGCGTTCAAGGACAAAGAGTGCAATGGGTCGCAACGCCTCTTGGTTATTCATTTTGGGCCAACGGTCCTTCGACCTTGCCCAAAGAGCTCATCCCTTGGCTTGCCAGCAGCACCCGAGTGATTTCAAGCAACTCGTTCTTGGTGCTGGGACCAGAGCCTATATTGAGCCCTCAAAGCATTGAACTTGGCATGCAAGACACCAACGCGGTGCGCATCAAAATCAGCACCAATGGTCTGTCACCTTTTGCGCTCTCGCGCTGAATGGGGATCGCACACGATGAACACCTCCATGCCTTCACCCAAGCACTCAGGCCTCAAGCACGGCGGATTCACCTTGATCGAAGTCTTGGTTGCTTTGTTCATTGTGGCCTTGACCTTGATCACAGGAGTCAAAGCGTCCAACACCCTCATGCAAAGTGCTGAACGACAAAAGAGCACCTTGTTGGCACAGCTTTGCATTGACAACTATTTGGTGAGCATGCGACTGAGCAAACAACTGCCTGGAACCGGTGAGCAAATCAGCACTTGCCAACAGGCCTCTCAAAACATCACCCTCAAGGTACAAATCAACACCACACCCAATCCCAGTTTTAGGCGAATGGACATTCAAGCCTTTGAGCTAAGTACGCCCGTGCTGAGCGTGAGCACCGTCCTGGGCCTTTTATGATGACTCCCATCTCGCGTCAAAAGCGCCAAGCTGGCTTTGCAGCCCCCCAAGCCTCAAGGACAACATGGGGCTTTACGCTGATCGAAGTTTTACTGACGCTTTGGATCATGTCGATCATGGCCCTCATGAGTTGGCAGTCGATCGACGCCATGATCAAAGTCAGGGAACAAAGCCTCTCCAGTGTGAACGACCTGTCGGTCGCACAAACGGCACTGGCTCAATGGCAAACCGATCTGGACAATTCAGTGACAGCAGATGATCAACATCAAATACCGGGTATCGACTGGGACGGTCAAACCCTCAGAATGGTTCGCACCAGCAGTGCCCCTTGGGATAAAGAAGGCGACCCTGGGCTTTGGGTGGTCGCGTGGACCGCCCGAACGGTAACCAGCGAAGACGTGTTGGACCAAGTGGCGATGGGTGGTGGCGCTGCAACGTATTGGATCAGGTGGCAGTCTCCCAATTTTAAAACGCTCCCTGAGCTCAAACTGCATTGGCAAACGGCTGAGAGCTGGGGCAAAAATGCAACCCAAGAAACCAAGGCCCGAGAGACGCTTTTGTTGCCCATCCAGAGCTGGCAAATTTTCTATTACCGCTTGAACGCTTGGACCAACCCCATGTCGAGCGCAGACGCTAGCAGCGTTTTCACACCCACCTCTCAGGGCAGCTCAAACACTGGCACAAGCGCTAACTCAAATGGCTCAAGTTCCTCAAGTGCCTCCAGCGCTTCCAGCTCCTCTGGCGCAAACAACGCCAACACCTTGAGCGCACCCGATGGCATTCGCTTGAAACTGCTGCCCGACGTGCAAACCAGATTAGGGCGCATGAGCAGCAGCCAAGAGGCCAATTTAGCTCAAGCACCCGACCCAAGCTTGACCATGGATTGGGTGCGCCCCAACTTTTCCAATGTCCGATAAAGGGGTCCCCTTGAGCGCCAAAGCCCGTTCATCTCAAGCCCGCAAGGTGACTCAAAAGGGAATGGCTTTGATTGCCGCCATGGTCACGGTGTTGGTGGTTGCACTCTTGGCCAGCAGCGCACTGTGGATCCAATCCAATCGATTTGAGGTGGAATCCTCCCAAAGACAAAGAAATCAAGCCTTGTGGCTTTTGACT
>JBAXNB010000082.1:0-10617 GCA_037134015.1 Betaproteobacteria bacterium
GCCTCTTGCCAGCAACGAGGCGTTGATGCCGGCCGAACATTTAGAGCCGTCAGATGCTTTGCCATCGGCCGATGTTGTGCCCTTGGTGCCCTTGGTACCCTCGATGCCATTGACTTTGCCTGCAGAGCCCTTGCAGCAAGCCAACGCAGTTGAGGCCCCTGTTGCCGATGCCGGCAAGGAAATTGTGTTTCAAAAGTCGCCAGAAATGACATGGGTGCCTGTCATGGGGGGGCGAAAAATGCAAGAGGCGTTGCGCGACTTGCGTGAAAATTGGAAGCAGGTCGATCAAGGCGGCTTGCCCAACCATGCTCTTTGGAAGCGATTTGACCAAGCTTGTAACAGAGCTCATAAAGTGGTTGAGGTCTGGGTTGAAAAGGTCAAGCTTGAGAGTGCCGAGAACAAGGCACAGCGCTTGTCTTTGATAGAAGAATTAAAGGCCTGGACGCTGGTTGGCGCACAAGGTCCAGATTGGAAGTCGGTGGTCAGACAATTGCATCAATTCTCCGAGCGTTGGCGAGACAGTGGCCATGTCAGTGAAAAGATTTTTATCGAGCTTCAAGGCTTGTGGAAAGAGGCCATGAAGTTGGCTCATGCGCCCTTGGAGTTGGTCCAAGACAAGAGTGTTGAGCAACGCTTGTCTTTGATTGAGGAAGCCAAGCGACTAGGTGCTGAAACGCAATTGAGAATTGATGCCGTCAAGCAGTTGCAACAACGTTGGCAGCAAGAGTCCCAGTCGGTGGTGTTGGATCGCAAACAAGAGCAAAAATTATGGGATGCTTTCAGGCAACCGATTGACGAGGCTTTTGAAAGAAAAACCAAGCAGCGTGAGCAATCCTTGGCGGCCATCAGTGCCTATGACGCTGCTGTGATCTCGGCTTCAAGGGCGCTTGACGAGGCCGTGGCCAAGCAAGAGGCGCAGTCCATTCGTTTGGCCATGCAGGCGTTGGATAAATTGTTGAACGAAGCGTGGACGCCTCCCAGCTTGCCCGCCCCATTGCCGCCAGATGCAGACGCGCCACAAGCCAAGGAGCAAGTGCTTGAGGAAGTTCTCTTGCCCGCTGCAGATGCGCCTGCAAATGCGCCAGCTGATGCAGAAAAAATCCATGTAGAAACTTCAGACCAGGCTCTTGAAACAGAAAGTCCAAGGTCCAGCGACGTTCAAGAAGTTCAAGAAGTTCAAGAAGTTCAAGAAGTTCAAGAAGTTCAAGAAGTTCAGGCTCCCCTAGAGCCTGAGCTCAAAGCACCGGTGCCCAAACTACCAAGCAAGCCGGTGATTGCTGTCAGAGGAGATGACCGACCAGGTCAAAAGAAAGACGCCCCCCAGGCTTCGTCCTCCAAGGATTCACGAGGTGCCAAACCCTTTGGACGTGGCAAACCCGAGGCATTTGATCGCTCGAAAAAACCAGGTTTCGATGCAAGGCATCAGCCCTCATTTGACGCGCCCAGGGGCCCCAGGTTGGGGGACCAAGCTTTCAGGGCGCAAAGGCATGCTTTTGAGCAAGCGCAATTTGCACTTAAAAAATTGTCTGCCATGGCCCATGGAGAGTCTTTGACGCAGTTGCTGAGCGCTTGGGAGAGCCGAGACGTTGAACGCATACCGGCTTTGAAAGAGCTCGGTCCAAGAGTCCAAGCCCCCGATCGTGTGGCCATGGTTCAAGCCCTTAAAGCGCCTGTCAATGCAGATGCAGCCCTGATGAAGACCGCCATGCTGAGGCTTGAAATGGCCTCTGAGTTGCCTACGCCCGCTGAGCACCTCGCAGATCGCAGGGCCTTACAGCTGCAACTGCTGACAAAAAGAAACGACCCCACACCAGTGCAGACATGGACCAAGGATGTTGCTCAAGTGCTGAGTGCGCCTTTTGAGTCGAGCACCGCGCAGCGTTTGCAAGTGGTCTTGAAGGTCTTGATGAAGAAGTCTTCTTGAGCTCATGTGAAGAAGTGCAAAAGGGCTCTAAAACACCTCGATGCGCTGAAGTTGCCCGTTTGAAAGTCGCAAAGTTTGTCCTCTTTGAGGAGCTGCCTTCGTATCCCAGTCGCTCAGTACTTCGCGCGCAAGCGTTGGCGTCAATTCGTGCCTCATGGGACGATGGGTGTGGCCGTGAATGAGCAGTTGGCAATTGAAGCGTTCGAGCCAATCGATGCAAGCGCTATGGTCAAGCTCTGCATGCTTGTCCTTGGAGAGACGGCTTTGTTTAAGTTGACTTTGTGATCTCATTTCTGTGGCCAGGAAATGCCTCTCGCTCAAGGGACGGCCCAAAAAGTCTGCTTGCCACTTGCTGCCCCGCACCTCTCGTCTAAAGGCTTGGTAGTCCAGATCGCTGGTGCAAAGCTCATCGCCATGGCTCAACAAAATTCTTTTGCTCGGTGTCTCTAGGACACAGGGGTCACAAAGCAGGCGCATGCCGGTTTGATCCATGAAGCCTTGGCCGATGAGAAAATCTCGGTTGCCTGGCATGAAGTAAGTCGGGCGGCGATCACTTGACTGTTTGAGCATGCGCGCGCAGGCTTGCTCCATTTCAAAATGCTCTTGCGCCAAACAATCATCCCCAATCCAAACCTCAAGCAAGTCCCCCAAGATGAACACAGCGTCGGCTGGCGTGTGCATCAAATAGTGATGCAAGGCCACATACACTTCCTGGCATTGGGCGCTCAAATGCACATCAGAAATGAAGTCCACACAGGCCCATGCATGGGCATCAATGTGTTCGATGGGCCTGGGGGTCAAGGCGTTGGGTGGCATTTGCACCAAATGCCTTGGTAGGTGTTGGGCTTGGCCATCAAAGACAACGCGCGGGTTCTTAAGCCTGATGCATCACGGCTTTTTCGATGACCACATCTTCTACGGGGACATCATCGTGAAAGCCTTTGCGTGACGTTTTGACTTTGCCCAAGCTGTCCACCACCTCTTTGCCGCCAACGACTTTACCAAAAACCGCGTAGCCCCAACCTGAGGAGGTTGGGGACGTGTGGTTGAGGAAATCATTGTCAGACACGTTGATAAAAAATTGAGCGCCGGCGGAATGAGGGTCGGAGGTTCTGGCCATCGCGACCGTGTAATGGTCATTTTTGAGCCCGTTTTTGGCTTCGTTTTCAATGGTGTCTTGGCTTTCCTTTTGTTTCATACCTGGCGCAAAGCCGCCACCTTGGATCATGAAGCCAGGAATGATGCGATGAAAAATGGTGTTGTCGTAATGAGCACTCTCAACATGCTTGATGAAATTTGCGACCGTGATGGGCGCTTTTTCAGCATCGAGTTCAAGAGTGATCAGGCCGTGTTCGGCAATGTGGAGTTCAACAGTTGGATTGGTCATGGTTATTTGATGATGGAAGCAGAGGTAATGATCACGCTCGTTTTTGGAACGTCGCTGGGAAAGGGGCCAGAGGGGCCCGTGGGAATGGATTTTATTTTGTCAACAACGTCCATGCCTGAGACAACTTTACCAAAAACCGTGTAGCCCACCAGTTTAGGGTTGTTCTCAAGATTGGATCTTGGGATGTTGGTGTAAGTTTTACCGTTGTAATTGAAGCTTGGAACGGGGTCACCAGGGGGCACGACCGTGGGGTCTAAAAAAGCATTGTCGGCCACATTGATGAAGAACTGAGAGGTGGCCGAGTTGGGCTCGGAGGTTCTGGCCATGGCCACTGTGCCAACCACATTCTTGTCCCCACCTTTGGCCAGGGCGGCTTGACCTTCGTGGGTCACAGGAGCGCGTGTGGACTTTTCAGCAAAAGTTTTGGTGTAACCCCCACCCTGGACCATGAAGCCTGGGATGACGCGGTGAAAAATAGTGCCATCGTAATGACGGTCTTTGACGTATTGTAAAAAATTCGCCACGGTTTTAGGTGCTTTGTCAGGGTACAGCTCGATCACCACGTCGCCAAGGTTGGTGCTGATCTTGACTTGCGGATTGTCTGCTTTTGTTGTGCTTTGAGCAAAGAGCGATGTGCAGGTGATCGCAAGCAAGGCCAACAAGGCTTGCACGACTTTAGAGGTGAAAAGGGTCTTGGATAAAAACATGAAAAGAGACGGTTTGTGTTGGAAAAGAAGCCGAGGATTGGGTTCAGGCCAGATCGGGGTCAATTGCATGAAGGAGGGGATCTATTTCTTTGAATTCTTGCTCCACTCAGACAACAGCTGCCCGATCAATTCTAGCTTGTACTTCGTTGACTTTGACTTGGGGTCCAATTCCTTGGCTTGATCCAAAGTTGAGCGAGCAAGGAGCAAATAGGTGTCGCCCAAGTTTTCCATGGCGTTGACAAAGTCTGGCTGCACTTTAAGGGCGGACTCAAAGGAGCTTTTGGCGGATAAAAAGTCGCCTGCTTGAAACTGCAAAATCCCTAAATTGTTATAGGGTTCGCTCAGTTCAGGGTAATCTTGGGTCAAACGCAAAAAAACCTCGCTGGCTTTGTTGGACTCACCCTTTTTCACCCATAAGTTGCCCTGCCAAAAACGCATCTGTGGGTCTTGTGGGTGATCTTGAAGATAAGCATTCACCATGGTAAAGGCTTGCTCAGTCAAATCTTGTTTAAGCATTTTCAGAACGTCCTCATGGGGGTCAGCCCAGCATGGAGCGCATAAACTGGTGAAGACAACAAAGAACGCACAAAGCTGGATCCACCGTTTACGCATCAGGCTTGAAGAAGTTAAAAAAGTTAAAATAGAAGTTGACTTGGGGGATGGCTGGGTCAAAATTTTTAAAGAGGACGTAAAATATTCGAACATAATCATCCATGAAGTCAAAAGAATTCATTTGTACCTTGTTGATGCCAACGAAAACCCCAAGAGAAGTTAACATAGGTGCTCTGATCCAAGTTCATGGCCCTCAAAAGGCACCCCCCCAATTCCAAGGCGTTTGAGATAAAGTCTTAGTGTAACAAGACAACTCGCCTTTGTATTGGTGGTCGTTGTTGTAAAAAGGGTGGCCAAGAGGGGCTTACTTTAGAGCAACTGTTCATCTTCTTCATTTTAGACTTGTCTGTCGTTCACATTTTTTTAGCTTTCATGTCACTTCGAATCTTCAACACCCTATCTAAAGAGCTTGAGCGCTTTGTGCCTTTAAAAGAGGGGCATGTCAGCATGTATGTGTGTGGGATGACGGTTTATGATTTTTGTCACATTGGACATGCCCGCTCCATGATCGCGTTTGATCTTGTGCAGCGCTGGTTCAAAGTCTTAGGTTACCAGGTCAACTTCGTTCGCAACATCACCGATATCGACGACAAGATCATTCGACGCTCTACCGAGAACAAAGAGACGATCCGGTCTTTGACGGATCGAATGATTTTGGCCTTACAAGAAGATGCCAACCGTTTAAACATCCAAGAGCCCAGCGCTCAGCCCAGGGCCACAGATTATGTGCCTCACATGGTGGTTTTGATTGAGAACTTGCTAGAGAAAAAGTTGGCCTACCAAGCCGGACAGGATGTTAATTTCTCTGTGAGGCAGTTCCCAGGGTATGGCCGCTTGTCAGGCAAATCCTTGGATGAATTGCACGCCGGTGAGAGAGTGGCCGTTTTGGATGGGAAAGAAGACCCACTGGATTTTGTGCTTTGGAAAGCTGCAAAAGAAAGCGAACCGCAAGAGGTCAAATGGGCTGCGCCCTTTGGACTCGGAAGGCCAGGTTGGCACATTGAATGCTCGGCCATGAGTTGTGCTTTGTTGGGCCAAACCTTTGATATCCACGGTGGGGGTGCAGACTTACAGTTTCCACATCACGAAAATGAAATTGCTCAAAGTGAAGGTGCCAGCGGACAGACCATGGCCAATTATTGGATGCACAATGGTTTTGTGAACGTTGACAATGAAAAAATGTCCAAGAGTTTGGGTAATTTCTTCACCATTCGCGATGTGTTGAAAGTCTTTGATGCGGAGACTTTGAGATTTTTTGTGGTGCGCAGTCACTACCGCAGTCCATTGAATTACAGCGATGTTCACCTTGGGGATGCGCGGTCTTCTTTGAAAAGGTTGTACACCACGCTGGACTTGGTGGCGCCCAAGGACATGGCAATTTCTGAGATCGATTGGTCAAATGCCTATGCAAGCCGCTTCAAGCAAGCCATGGATGAGGATTTTGCAACACCTGAGGCCGTCTCGGTGTTGTTTGACTTATCGGGCGAGGTGAACAAATCCAAAGATCCCTATTTGTCGGGTTTGTTAAAGGCTTTGGGCTCTTGTTTGGGCATCTTGGAGTCCTCTCCCAGTGCATTTTTAAAGGCCGGTGCTGCGCTCAGTGAGCAAGAAATTGACTTGCAAATTCAAGCGCGTGCGCAGGCTAAAAAGGACAAAAACTTTGCTTTGGCCGACGAGATCCGTCAAACCTTGTTGGATCAGGGCATTGTTTTAAAAGACGCCGCCCAAGGCACCACGTGGGAGCACGTGCATTGAAAGCGTCCGTACCTGAAGCCACGGAGGTTCCCAGCTACTGGGAGGAGGCCTGTCGGTACTTGATCAAAAAAGACCGCGTCATGAAGCGTTTGATTCCCCAGTTTGGGGATGTTAAATTGATCTCCAGGGGTGACGCTTTCATCACCTTGGCCAGAAGCGTGGTGGGTCAACAAATATCGGTCAAGGCCGCTCAAACGGTTTGGGATCGTTTTACGCAACTGAGCAAATCGACCATGACCCCCTCAAGGGTTCTCAAATTGAAGGTTGACGACATGAGAGCTGCGGGCTTGTCGGCTCGAAAGGTCGAGTACATTGTTGATCTGGCGCTGCATTTCTCCAATGGAAGGGGCAACCCTTTGGGTTGGGAGGCCATGAGCGATGAAGAGATCATTGCAGAGTTGGTCGCCATTCGTGGTATTGGTCGATGGACGGCAGAGATGTTTTTGATTTTTCATCTTTTGCGGCCCAATGTGTTGCCCCTAGACGATGTGGGCTTACTCAATGGGATCAGCCAAAATTATTTTTCTGGGGAATCGGTGAGTCGAAGCGATGCAAGAGAAGTGGCCCAAGCTTGGGCTCCGTTTTGCAGTGTGGCAACTTGGTACATCTGGCGCTCATTGGACCCCGTTCCAGTTGCGTATTGACTTGAGAGGAAAGTAAATTGGCGAAAAAAACATTTTTAGATTTTGAACTGTCGATTGCCGACTTGGAATCCAAAATCGAAGAGTTGCGCTATGTCCAAAGTGAATCTGCCGTAGACATCTCCCAAGAAATTGAGCAGTTGTCCAAGAAAAGCCTTCAGTTGACCAAAGACATTTACAGCAATTTAACGGCTTGGCAGATCACCAAAATTGCGCGTCATCCTGAGCGCCCCTACACCTTGGATTACATCAATGAGCTCTGTACTGATTTTGTAGAGATGCATGGGGATCGACATTTTTCCGATGACCTAAGCATTGTGGGCGGTTTGGCGCGTTTCAATGGCAATCCATGCATGGTCTTGGGTCACCAAAAGGGTAGAGATACCAAGGAGCGGACCCTAAGAAACTTCGGGATGAGTCGACCAGAGGGCTACAGGAAAGCTTTAAGGCTCATGAAAACAGCTGAAAAATTCAAGATTCCAGTGCTGACATTTGTGGACACGCCTGGCGCTTATCCTGGCATCGATGCCGAGGAGCGTGGTCAAAGTGAGGCGATTGGGAGAAATATTTTTGAAATGGCCCAATTGGAAGTGCCCATCATCACCACCATCATCGGTGAGGGAGGCTCTGGTGGCGCTTTGGCCATCAGCGTTTGCGATCAACTCTTGATGCTCCAGTACTCTGTGTATTCTGTGATCAGCCCAGAAGGGTGCGCCTCTATACTTTGGAAGTCTTCAGGTCAAAGTGAAGTGGCCGCGGAGGCCTTGGGCATCACAGCGCACCGACTCAAGGCATTGGGCTTGGTCGACAAGATCATCAATGAGCCTGTGGGTGGCGCGCATAGAGACCAAAAACAAATGGCCGCGCAATTGAAGCGCGGCTTGAGCGATGCTTGGCGACAGGTCTGCGACTTGAAAACCAAGGATTTGTTGGATCGTCGCTATGAGAGACTTCAAAGTTACGGGCGTTACACGGACACGAAGGTTTGACCAGCCAAGGCGAATCAAGCACGGGCCATGGCATGTCAAGTGTTGAGCCTAACTTGCCCTTACCGAAGGCTTTAGACGTTCCAACTTGGTTGTCTACATTTGAGCCAGGAAAGCCTCTGGCTGTGGCTTTCAGCGGTGGGGCGGATTCAACGGCACTTTTATGGGCTTGCCAGTTGAAGTGGCCTGGACAGGTTCATGCTGTTCATGTCCACCATGGTTTGCAAAGTGCGGCGGATGATTTTGTACAGCACTGTAAAGGGTTTTGTGATTTGCACCACATTCCAATCGAAGTGGTGTATGTCAATGCCAAGCATCGACCTGGACAAAGTCCAGAGGACGCAGCTCGGCGCGCCAGGTACCAGGCCTTGGAGGACGTGCTACTCACCAAGTGGGGGGGGCACATCAAAGACATTGCTCTCGCACAACACGCAGATGATCAGGTGGAGACCGTGGTTTTGGCCTTGTCCCGTGGCTCTGGTTTGCCGGGCTTGTCCGGCATGAGAGCGCAATGGACCAACAACTCGGTGACTTATCACAGACCTATTTTGGGGGTCCCATCCGATCAGTTGCGTGCCTGGGCGACTGAAAATGGTTTGTCTTGGATTGAAGACCCCAGCAACACCAACGAGTCCTTTACGCGCAACAAGATCAGACAAAAAATTCTGCCCCATTTGATGCAGACTTTTCCCAATTTCCGACAAACGCTCTCTAGGAGTGCGGCGCACATTGCCCAAGCCCAGACCTTGTTGCTTGAATTGGCCACAGAGGACTTGGCATCTGTTGGAAATCCGCCACACATCAAAGCTCTGCAAACGCTTACTGAGGCCAGACGATCCAATCTCTTGAGACACTGGCTCCAAGGGCAGGGGTGCCGAGCGAGCACGGCTCAAATGCTCGAGTTGAACCGATTGATTGTGGCTTGCACGACCCGAGGGCATGGCATTCAACTCAAGGTGGGCGAGTCTTGTGTGGTCAGAAGAAATGCAGTGCTTGAATTGGTAGAATATGGGGTTTTGCCTAATCACCGAGTGAAATAGACGATGTCATTGATTGTTCATAAATATGGTGGCACCTCCATGGGTAGCACCGATCGCATTAAAAATGTGGCCAAGCGGGTGGCCAAATGGAGTCGTGCGGGTTACCAGATGGTGGTTGTACCTTCAGCCATGAGTGGGGAGACCAATAGGTTATTGGGCTTGGCCAAAGAGTTAGCGCCCACTTCAGTGGATTTGTCCTACCAACGGGAATTGGACATGTTGGCCTCAACAGGCGAGCAGGCGTCCTCGGCTCTCTTGGCCATCGCACTCCAAGCCGAGGGCATTGATTCAGTGAGTTATGCCGGTTGGCAATTGCCCATCCTGACCAACAGTGCCTTTACCAAGGCAAGAATTGAATCGATCGATGACAAACGGGTGATGGGTGATTTGGCCAAGGGAAAGGTTGTGATCATCACGGGCTTTCAGGGCGTGGATGCGCAAAGCAACATCACAACACTTGGTCGAGGAGGTTCAGACACCTCAGCAGTGGCAATTGCGGCCGCCTTGAAGGCGAGCGAGTGCTTGATTTATACAGATGTGGACGGTGTTTACACCACCGATCCTCGCGTCGTCCCTGAAGCGAAACGTTTAGCGACCATCAGTTTTGAAGAAATGTTGGAAATGGCTTCCATGGGCAGCAAAGTTCTTCAAATCCGATCTGTGGAGTTTGCTGGAAAGTACAAAGTGCCTTTGCGTGTGCTGTCGAGCTTTACGCCCTGGGATATCGATTTACAAGAAGAGGCCCGATCAGGTACGTTGATCAGTTTTGAGGAAGATGAAAAAATGGAACAAGCTATCGTCTCTGGCATCGCGTTTAACCGCGATGAAGCCAAAATCTCTGTGATTGGTGTACCTGACAAGCCAGGGATTGCCTATCAAATTTTAGGGGCAGTGGCTGAGGCCAACATTGAAGTGGACATGATCATCCAAAATATCAGCAAGGACGGTAAAACTGACTTTAGTTTTACGGTCCATAGAAATGACCATGCCAAAACTTTGGATCTTCTAAAAGGTCAAGTTATCCCTGAGCTTGGTGCTGCTGAGGTCGTGGGTGATGCGAAGATTTGCAAGGTGTCCATTGTCGGTATTGGCATGAGGAGTCATGTGGGTGTGGCCAGTAAGATGTTCAAAACCTTGAGCGAAGAGGGCATCAACATCCAGATGATTTCCACATCCGAAATCAAGACTTCGGTCGTTATTGATGAAAAATACATGGAGTTGGCTGTAAGGGCGCTTCACAAAACTTTTGATTTGGACCAAGATAAGGCATAATAAAGCCCAAGGAAACGTGACCGAGTGGCCGAAGGTGCTCCCCTGCTAAGGGAGTATGGGGTGTTGAGCCTCATCGAGAGTTCGAATCTCTCCGTTTCCGCCAAGACTATTTCGAACTGATTCCAATTCGTTCGAATAATTTACAACCCGTTCGGGCCCTCCTTGGGTGCGCACCTAGAATATTTTCCGGATCAGACAGGCTTCCTCATAGGCCTCAATGTCTTTGAGCCGGTACAGCACTTTCCCCACGATCTTCAAGTACTGCGGGCCCTCGCCGACGGTGCGCCAGCGCT
>JBAXNB010000083.1:0-10556 GCA_037134015.1 Betaproteobacteria bacterium
TCTACAGTCCCCATCAAGCAGACTTGCCTTTGGCGATGATCCCCAAGCACCGATTGTGGATGCCCGATCGTTTGAATTTTTTTGTGGTCGCCTTCAACACGCAAAAGCTCAAAAGAGATGAGCTGCCCACGCATTTGGAGGGATTTTTAAATCCAAAGTGGAAGGACAAATTGGGGCTGGAAGCCACCGATGCAGAGTGGATGGGTGGCGTGATGAACGCTTTGGGGGACCAGCGCGGGAGCGTGTTTTTTAAAAGACTCTCCGAGATGAAACCGGATGTGAGAAAGGGCCATATTCTTTTGGCGCAAATGATTGCTTCAGGCGAAATTCAAGTGGGTTTGACCGTTTACAACGCCAATGCGCAGTCTTTAAAACAAAGAGGGGCGGCCATCGATTGGTTGCCGATTGAACCCACCTTGGCCAGGCCACAGGGCGTGGCTTTGATGAAAAATGCCCCTCATCCCTACAGCGCTTTGTTGTTTGCTGATTTTTTATTGTCACCAGAGGCGCAACAGCTGTTGAACAACATGGGTCGCCCACCTGCCAGTAAACTCATCAAAACAGAATTGAACAATTTCAACTATGTGTTGACCGACCCCGCTTTGGTGGTGGAGGAGTCAGACAAATGGGCCCAGCAGTGGGCCAAGTTATTTTTAGTAAAGTAAGCGCCTGCAAAGCTTGCAGAGAAAAAGGGTTGACATGAAAAATTTACTATTTGTTTTGTTGTTGCTTTTGAAGTTGATGTCGCAAGAGGTGCTGGCTCAACCCATCCGTCTTTATGCTGCTGCGGGAGTTAAAAGTCCTATTGAAAACATCTTGGAAGCGTTTGAGCGCCAAACCGAGCAGCGTTTTGAATTGAATTTTGACACGGCAGGCGCGGCTCAGGCCCAGTACTTGGCTGATCCAAGGGCAGAGATTTTGATCACGGCCCAAGAAAGAATTGAGCAGTCTCAATTGAAGGGCGAATTAAAAGCAGGCCAAATGTTCCCCTTCGCTGCAACCGTGGCGGGCCTTGCAACTTCGATGGAGCCCTTGCCCGTGATCAAGACCAAGGAGGATTTAAAGGCTTTGCTCTTGCGTGTTCGTAGCGTGGCGTTCTCAGACCCTGATCGAGGTGCAACGGTGGGCTTGCATTTCATCAAAGTGATTCGCGCTTTAGGTATCGAGTCTGAGGTCTTGGCCAAGTCCAAAAAAGCACGCGAAGGTCTTCAAACGATGCAGTGGGTCAAGGAGCGACAAGTCGAATTGGGCGTGACACAGGTCAGTGAAATCGTTCAAGCCGCACCCCAAACACTGGTGGGTCCATTTCCTGAGGAGTTTGACCTCTCGACCCACTATGCTTTGTGGATCAAAACACCTGATTCAGTGGTGATGAAGCGTTTGGTCGCTTGGCTTCAGGGGCCACAAGCAAAGAAGTTGCTGTCTGAGCAAGGCCTCAGACCCTTATAAAAAAACATCGGTCCATTAGATAGCCTTGGTGACCCATTCGGCAGACGGCGGATTGGTCAACGGCTCAGCAATGATCGATAAGCTCAGACAAGTCAAGACGATCATCACAAGCGTCATGGGTAAATTTAAAATCCATGGTTTGATGGTGGTCACCTCCAACTGAAGCGTGGGGTCCTCCAGCATGGCGTTGAAGCTCAGTTGGTGAAGCTCAAGGCTGTAACTCGAAGCCACTTTGTGCGCCATGAAAACAGAGACCACATGACCCAGCACAATGGAGATGCTAGCCACATACCAGGTCACCTTGGCGTCGATCAAGCTGATGTCTGGATAAAAGTGTGCCGTTCCCCAAAGATCCCAGTGAAAGCCAAAAGGGTCTGAGGCCAAGGCGATGATGTTTTGGCCTTGAATGAAAAATGCTGAAAAATTATGTGCAACCATGTACGCTGCAGCGATGGGGATGAGGCTGCTTAGAAATGAATGGGCCAAGTCCAGTGTGCTGATCTTGAAGTCAATTTGTTGGTGTTTGAACTGCTCAACCCATAAAAACAATTGTTTCGTCAGATAGCACGTCAACAGGTACATCATGAGCAACCCAAGCCATAAACCGATGAGACCGATCCAGCCGGTGAGGTAGCCATTCACGTCTGCGTGCTTGGGTGCAAGTCGAGAGATCAGTTGTTCAAATCCACCCCAGGCTTGTCCTGCATGCAAGCCATCAAAAAGAACGCTGGTGAACATGGCAATCCCGAAAGCGACGATGCTCATGTGCAATTGAGGCTCAGAGGGATCATCACAAAAAGCTTCAGCGCGCTCAAGTGCATCATGCCTTGATGCCTTCATGGGCTTGGTCATGAAGCCCTGGATCAGCATGTCTCTGGTTTGTCCAATCCATTCGAAATACAAAGCAAAACCGTCTGCGCGCGCAGACCATTGAGCGGGTCCGAAAAGGGACATGCCCAACCACATGTAAGCGCTGTAAAGCGCAATGAAAAGGCCCAGGCGCTCAGGCATGGCGGCAATGGGGTAAACGATTTCGAGCCCACACCAAATGATGAGCGTTAGTGCTGCAGGCCACAGTCCCCAAGACGGGGGCCACGCTATCGACCTTGCAGATGCACCTTTGGGCTTTGTTTTCAAGAGTTTGGAGCTGATGGCCTCTTTGATGTGTTGCACGCCAAGGAACATGCCCCTCCAAGGATCGACCTTGTACCAAAAATTTCCAAAAATCATGCAGCCAAAAGACATCCCGAGCCACCAAACGATCCAAATGAAGGTTGGTGAAAAATTCATCAAGGCGTCCTGAGAGCCAAAAGAGGCGCACCCCCAAGTCAATGCCAGCAAGGCGCTGGATGCAGAGAGGAGCAAGCGCTCTAGCGCACTGGCTTGAGGGGCATGCTGAAACCGTGCATCCTTGGGGCTCAGATTGAAGGTAAAAGAGGAGACTTTGCTGGCTTGGGGTTGGAGAAAGGGCGTCCACAAAAAGCTGATCAAAACCACTGTGCAAGCGGCCACGGTGATCCATCTCATAGGAACGGGCAGATCGTAGCGCTCACCAAAACCATGTGCAAACACCAAGTGGGGACTGGCCACAAGGAGCACCCACAGGCACGCCAAGAGCGCCTTCGGTAAGCGCATGGGAGCATCTTTGGGTTTCATGGTGGTGGTTCAACCTGAAGACTGGCCAAGGGGGGAGCATGCGCATGAGCCTGGCTGTGTGTGTTGGCGTCAGGCCGCTCTTTCTTTTTGGGGTGCCACTCGATGTTGAATTTTCCACTCGCCTTGGCTTGAAAGCTGAGCGTTTGCGTACCCGGGGACTGCATCGTCAGTTTCAAGCGGTACGCGTGGATGTGCAACTCGCCTGGCGTGTCGCTCGTGACTTGAAGCTTGACCCAGGCGTTTTGCGGTACTTTGAGAACTTGGGTCTGTTTGTTGGTGTTGTCACTGACGATGTTCAACCCCAAACGCACGTCTGTGTCGGAGATGAGCGAGGTCTGAGCTTCTTGGGCCTTAGAGTTTGTGGCTCCCAAGCTGCCTTGCCCCAAGGCCCCCAAAGGTAGCAAAGGTAGCAAAGGCACCAAAGCGACAAGTCCTATCAAAGCGATTTGCTTGGAGATTGAAGGTGTCGTTGAGGGCGTCATGGTCATGCTCCATTCTTGGTGTTCAGGGATCTTGGACACAAAAAAATAAGTGGTCTTGAGCGATCAAGACCACTTAGGGTTTTAGGCGCTCAGTTATTTTTGAACTTGGCTCCAGTCCGCAAGGCCTCTGGCAGAGCCTGTTAACTCCAAAATGTGCATGCCGGAGTTGGCGCGGTCCACGATGTAGATGAGGCCTCGCTCATCGACCTCGACGTTGTTGGTTTGAATCGCCCGTTTTTTGGAGGCTTCGGTGAAAGGCAAAGGCGCCTCCATGCCAGGAGGCGCCAAAAGGGCCACGGTGTTGGCATTGATGGGAGGGATGAAGTAGGCAATTTCTTTGGGGCTCATCGGATTTCTGACGTCCAGGGCTCTCACACCAGCGTTAAAGTGAGCAAAGAACATGACTTTTTTATAATAAATGGGCGTCATGTTTTCATTGGAGGAGTGTGTGCCAAAACGACCGCCCTTTGCGCAAAAGTTCTCTTGGGTCTCGGGCACGGTCCAACTCGCGACACCAAAGGGTTTGGTCTCGGTGGTGATGTCGACGAACCAGACCATTTGACGGCCTTCCAAGCATTCCTTTTGGATCGCTTCATCGGTGACCACGATAAAGTCACGCACTCGGCCCAGATAATTGTGTGCGAATTCGGGAATATCAACGCCGAACATGGGAAACACGGTGTGAGCACCATGCATGGGTGGAAGGTCAAGACGAGCTACTTGGGGGTAAAGCAAGTTCTCAGGCGTGGGCTCCTTGGGGCCGTTGAGCAACTTGTCGCGGTCCACAATTTGTAAAACACCTTCGGTGTTGGTGCCATAGCCAAAGAAAACACGGTTGCCCTTGGGGCCCGTTGAGATGGGGCCATGCAAAGAAATCGGAACCGGGCCACCAGCGCCGGGTTGTTGACCGATCAGTCCAAAGTCGCGAATGAACACGGGCTTGGCTGGATCTGAGAGATCATAAATCTGGGTCATGCGGTTGGTTCTCCACTGGGGATTGCCAGAAACCAAGTAGGCAATGCCCGTGTCACATTCCCAGAAATTTTTGTGCGTACCTTTGAGGCCTTTGCCAATGGTGGTGATCAAGGAGGGTTTTGCGGGATCGGTCACGTCCCAGACTTCATGTGCTTGGTTGCCAAAGACGCGAAGCATGTAGAAACGGTTTTTATCGGCTTTGGGCAAGCTTGCACCACTGCAAATTCTCACCATTTGCGCGCCACCTTGTTCAGCCTTGCCCTCCTCTCCAGGCAAATGCGCCAAATATTGAGGGTGTTTGGGATCCGTCACATCAAGGATCGATGTGCCGTTGTCTTCCAATTTGTTGGTCAAAGGATTGATCTTCTTGTCCCCATGGTGACCAATGTAGGCAATCCAACGGTTGCCTTGCTTTTGAATGGTGGGTTGATAAGCCGTTCGGCCTTGAAGGTCGCTGTAGCCGACCAGACGCATGTTCATCGATTGGGGTGCTTGCGCTTTGGCTGCCCATGCGCAGTCAAGACCGAGGGCCGTTAAAAGAAAGAAGGCCAAAAGTGCGCGTGTTTGGGGTCGAGTGCGTTTGAACATGGGAGGCTCCTTGGATGAAATGGGTTGATCAGCTCTTGATCCAGCTTAGATTTTTTTCGTTTTCAATGTTTTGAATCCGATCAAACCACCCATTCATTTGTTTCTTCTCTTGGGTTATTTGCTGCTGGGTGCGAGTCAAAGAGGTGTCAACGGTGAGCATGAGAAACTTTTCTCTCAGTGCTTTTGTATCAAGTGGTCTTTCTGGTGTACCCAAGAAAGCGGTGGTGCGCTTGGAGATGTCTTGACCGTTTTTAAGTTTGATTCTCACGATGCTGGTCATGTCAGACTTGTGGTCTGGTGCTGCAATGGTTTTCATCACGATGCGAGCAGAAAGCGACATGATTTTTTCGTCCTTCACCGCCGCTTCATCAAACGATCTGGGGTCTACTGGGTTTCTGAACATGCTCAAAGCCACGCAAAAGGGCACGCTGTACTGGGCGAGCAAGATGTCCTTGGGGCTTGGGATGTTGTTGGCTCGCATGGAACGCTCATTGCACTCAATGGTCAATTCATCAATGTCCTCAGCAGAAAACTTGAACTCCTCTTTGAGCGAGACCGCAGACTCGACGGGCGTGTGTGCGGTGATGTGACAGGCATAACGTTTGTGCATCGTGGTCATGGTCAGCCAATCGGTCTTGAGGTTCAAGGTCAATTGGTTCAAATCGTGAGAAGGGCAAAAGACGTTCATAAAACCAAAATGCCCTTCAAGCGCGGTGTTGGGTCCGGTGTAACCTTTTTGAGCCAAGCTTGCTGCCATGACGCCTGCTTGCGCTGCTCGGCCCATGTGCATTCTTTTGACCATGGCGCCTGTGCCAGATTTGGCAAACTCAAGAATGCCGCTGGCGCAAGATGCAGCCAAACCCAAAGCGTTGGTGGTTTGCTCGGCATTCAGACCCAGTAGCCTAGAGCATGCCGCGGCAGAGCCAAAGGGGCCCGTGGTGCCCGGCGCATGAAAACCGTGCTCCTCTTGGCTGTGTTGAGCAGCCCGACCAATTCGGATCATGAGCTCGGTGCCAGCAATGTAGGAGGTGATCAATTCTCGCCCCGTCGATTGATGGGTTTGAGCCAGTGCAATCAAGGGCACGTAAACCGTGGCCCCTGGATGAGAGCCGGAATTGGGCTTGGTGAGGTTGTCGAGTTCAAATGCGTGGGTGAAGGCGCCATTGGCCAAAGACGCCGCATTGGGCTCGAGTTGAAGTCCCTTCACGCCCAGCACTAGGGCACGGCCCGCTTTGCCAGATTCTTGGGCAAATTCAGTCATCGTTCGACTCCATGGCAAGGAGCTTCCGAACATGGCAACAGCCAAGGTGTCACAAAGGGTGTCTTTGGCCCTTTGGACCACCTCTTTGGGAATTTGATCAAACTGTAAGCCGCTGGCAAAAGCGGCCAAAGTTTTGGTCTGTTGTTGGGCTTGACCTTTGCGACCCGCTTCGTGAGCAGCTGAGGCTGCTGCTGGGGAAGCGTCTGCTGCAGAGCCAAAGGCGGGCGCAAGGCTAGCGGCAGCGACCGAAGCGTGAAAGAACTTGCGGCGATTTTGATTCAAATCCATGTGCTGACCCATCAGGAAAATATTTTTAAGGGAAGTTCATATTTTCCGACCTTTTGCGGTCAATCGTCCTAGGGTTTACCGCTGAGGCAGGTCGTTGCTAGCGACTTCAAAAAGAAAGGCCCCAAGCCACCGATTTGGTCAAGCGCTTGGCCAAAGGCTCAAAGCGATGAAATGCGACCTAGAGTTTGTGGGTGCTGATGCCAGCTTTTGTGTAAAGCTCCTCAATGTGCTTTTTGACTTCATCCGGTGTAGAGTCGTTGACAGGTCGGTGGGCCAGGCCTAACTTTTCTCTGGCATAGATGGCCATCTCCTCGTCTTGATCGGATGTGCCCCCGCTGATACCGTAGGCGCCAACCATCTCGTCTCCTATAAAAATAGGGGCGCATCCACCAGAGACCACCACCTTGCCCCCAGTAAAAATGGATGCATTGATCAGCATTTGAGGGTTTCTCTCCTTGAACCATTGTTGAATGGTCAACCCATCTGGAAACCTTGGGCTCATGGAACGAAAGGCGGCTACTGTAAATGCCTTGCTTTGAGCGATGTCAGGGGTGATAAATCCTGCCTCGTCCATTCGCTCTAAAGCGAGCAAATGACCTTCAGCATTGACCAAAGCGATGGCCACGGGGACTTGCATGTCAAGTGCTTTTTCTGTGACGGCTTGTATAAAGGCTCTGCATTGGGTGATTTTTAATTTAGACATGTAGTGAAGTATTTGAGGTGATAATCAATAAATATTTTCACCTAAATTTGGGAACAAAATGATGCAGCATCCAAATATATCCAGATCCTTTGTCTTGCTCATGGCCTGTATGTTTTCTTGGTTGGAGTCAAGTTGTTGGGCAGCAGACTTGAGTTACCCAAGTAAGCCCATCAAATTGATTGTCGGTTTTCCAAGTGCAAGTTCCGCCGATGTGACAGCCAGGATTGTGGCGAAAAAACTGGGTGAAATTTTACTTCAGCCCGTGGTGATTGAGAACAAACCAGGAGCGAGCAGCAACATTGCAACTGAGTTGGTCGTGCGAGCACCAGGAGATGGCTACACCTTGCTGGTCGGCTCTGTTGCCAACACGATCAATTCTGGTATGGGAAAGAGTTTGCCCTTTAACTTTTCAAGTGATTTGGCGCCTGTCGCACTCATCACCAGCTTGCCCAATATCTTGGTCGTGCATCCCTCTCTTGGCGTCTCCAGCGTTCAAGAGTTGGTGAATTTGGGCAAGTCCAAGCCCAACTTCATCAACTATGCTTCCTCGGGCAATGGGACCTCCCCCCATCTTTCTGGCGAATTGTTTAATTTAATGGCGAACATCAAAATGACCCACGTGCCTTACAAGGGGAGTTCTCAGGCCATCACAGATGTGTTGTCAGGCTTGGTGCCTGTGATGTTCTCGCCATCCTCCACCGCCATTGCTCACATCAACAGCGGCGCATTGAAGGCGCTGGCTGTTACCAGTTCGCAAAGAAGTGCCGTGGATCCCAAGATTCCGACGGTCAGTGAGTCGGGGCTGAAGGGTTATGAAACCTCCGTTTGGTTTGGTATTTTGGCGCCGGTGTCCACACCCAAAGAAATCTTGGATAAATTGAACGCCAGTATCAACCTCTCACTCCAGTCCTCCGAGGTCAAGGGACAACTTTTAGCTCAAGGGATCGACGCCTTGGGGGGCAGCAAAGAGGACTTGTCCAGATACATTCAAAGCGAGACGGACAAATGGGAAAAACTGATCAAGCTGTCTGGCGCAAAAATGGATTGAAGAGCTGTTTTGCTTTGCATCAATTGAAGTTCTTTTTGAACCCAACGCTGACGCCTGAGGGCAACAAAGCCAAGCTCCAAGGGTTGCTGCGGTTGCTTGCAAGGTAGCCCATGCCGGAGCCCAGAGCCAAGCCTGCCAAAACATCGGTTTGCCAATGAGCTTGTGATTTCAGCCTGGCCATGCCCACGTAGGCAGGAAGTGCGGCCAAGCCCCAAACCATGGAGTTCTCATCTTTGAAGTTCAGGATGAAGGGGGTGACGATGGCGGTGATGTGCGTGACCTCACCACTGGGAAAGCTCTTGTCATTGGGGTTGTTGTAGAAGGCGTTGGGATTGTTGCCGTCAATGGGGCGTTGACGCTTGAAAACAGACTTTGCAAGGGCCGCTGTCAAATCCGCACTCACCATGGCGTCGATGGATTGCCAATAAGTTTTACCTAGCTTGCTTTCACTGCCCTCGTACAGCGCACCCAAGACCAAAAGACCTGCGGAACCGAGTTCGACGGCTTTTTGATTGTCTCGAGACCAGATACCGCTGTTGTCAAGAGGCAGTTTGTGGTCAATCCCTAAAAATCCTCCTGAGTCGGCCCAGCTCGCTTGAAAATTTAAAAACAAAAAAGAAAGAAGAAGGATTTTTTTCATGGAGTGCATGCTTTAAGGGAAAAGGGTTGGAGGGGATGAACCAAGAGCAACGCGTGCTTTTGGGAAAAAGGATCACGTCGATCGCAGCAACAACTGAGAGGCCAGTTGAACAAGCACCGATTTATAAACTGAGTCTTTCAAAGGGGCGATCGACGCAATGGCCTGCAGTGCTTGGTGGTGTGCCATTTCTTTGGTGGCTTGCATCGCCCCAGTTTTTTGAAGAATGGACAAAATCGGTGCCAATTCAACCTCTTCATTTTGTTCAATGGCTTTTTGAATCAGGATTTTCTCCTCAGGGGAGCAATTTTGCATGGCAAAAATCAAGGGTAAAGTGGTCTTGCCTTCTCTGAGGTCATCCCCTAAGTTTTTGCCCAAGACAGCGCTTTCACCCTCATAGTCCAAGACATCATCAATGACTTGGAAGGCCGTTCCAAGGGCCAGACCAAACTCTGCACAGGCCGTTTCAATCTCTTGGGGCTGTTGAGACAAAATCGCAGGAATTCGAGCGCTGGCTTCAAAAAGTTTGGCCGTTTTGGAGCGAATGACTTCCAAGTAGCCTTCTTCCGTGAGGGTTGCATCGTGCAAGTTCATGAGTTGTTGTACTTCGCCCTCAGCAATGACGTTGGTGGCGTTGGCCAAGACCTGCATGATCTTCATGTTGTCACAGTCCACCATCATTTGAAATGCCCGGGAGTACAAGAAGTCACCTACCAAAACACTGGCTGGGTTACCAAAGGAGACATTGGCTGTGGCACGACCTCTTCTTAGAGTAGAGTCGTCCACCACGTCATCGTGCAAAAGGGTGGCGGTATGGATGAATTCAACGACGGCAGCCATCTCATACTTTGCGCTGTTGTTGTAGGACAAGGCCCCAGAAAATAAAAGCAGCAGAGCTGGTCGAATTCTTTTGCCACCTGCGGAGATGATGTATTTTGCGACCTCCCCTACAAGCGGAACGTCTGAGCTCAGTCGTCTTGAAATGACCCGATCAACCTCTTCCATTTCCTCACTGATGAGTTCAGCAAAGCCAGGTGTTGGAGTGGTGTCTTTGGTCAAAATAAATGCGTCGGTCGTTAAGGGTCCGATTATAAGTTGTGCTTTCTGAGCTTGTGCCACGATTGTTGCTTGGGCCCTTTGCTTACCCTCTAGGCAAGCGCTCGGTTGGTGCTCAGTTCAAACCCAAAACAAAAAAAAGACGATCGGTTTAAAATAGTGAGTACTTTTTAAGTATTGGCCATTTGATTTGTTCGACTTTGAATCACACAAAAGAGATTACATGTGGAGAGCTTGTCACGATCAGGGGCTGAATGCTATAATCTAGGGCTCTGTGGAAATTCGTCCATAGGGGTCAAAGATTACTTTGTATTCCAAGAGGTTCATATGTACGCGGTCATAAAAACCGGTGGCAAACAGTATCGTGTTGCTGCTGGTGAAAAAATTAAAGTAGAACAGATTGCTGCGGACGT
>JBAXNB010000084.1:0-10538 GCA_037134015.1 Betaproteobacteria bacterium
GTGCTCAAAGGTCGATAGGTCCCACCGCTCACTGGCCCTCCGCTCACTGACCCACCACTCACTGTCCGATCTTGCTTTCTTGACCTGCCATCAACCGACGCAAATTGTCTTGGTGCCTAAAAATCAACAAGCCAGTCATCACCACAGAACTCAGCAACACGTCCAACCTGGTTTGCCAAAGCCAATCGTTCATCAGTGCGTAAAAACAAGGGGCAAACAAGGCGCTGATCAAAGCCGATAAAGACGAGTAACGCCAAATTTTCGCCACCGCAACCCAGCACAACATGGTGGCCAGTCCCAGCAGGGGTTCAAAGCCAAAGAGAACGCCCGCAGCTGTCGCAACGCCTTTACCGCCTTTGAAGGCAAAAAAGACGGGCCACAAATGCCCAAAAAAAGCAAACAAACCTATGAACCCAGCGCCCCACAAGACCGTGGGAGCTAGCATCACGCTCGCTGTCGTATCGGAGGCATTGAAAAGCCAAGAGGGTATGCCATAAGAGTTCACCAAGAACAATTTGAAGACCACAACGGGCAACCAACCCTTGCAAACATCCATCAAAAGGGTGACCGCTGCAGCCCTTTTGTTGCCCGTTCTCAGCACATTCGTGGCCCCAGGATTTTTACTGCCAAAGGTTCTGGGGTCTTCAAGGCCCATGAGCCTTGAGACCAAGACGGCAAAAGACAAAGACCCGATCAAATAGGACGCCAAAAGCATGAGCACCCAAGTCAAAATAAAGCCGCCGTAACTTGATAAAAAATCACCCATGAACACCAACCACCTTTTTCTTAAAAGCCAATCGAGTATAGGTCCAAATGACGCGTTCTCAGACGATGGACGAGGGTCCAATGCTGTTTTTATGAGGGGAAACCTTAGACGCTCTTGGACACTCACAGTCTCTCACGACCCTCAAGCTTCGCTCCTCAATGTGAGCCTGGATGATGTTGACAGACAGCACCTACAATGAACCCTCCATGCGTTGACCTGTCTTCACCGTTACAACAACATGTACACCCCTCAAAACGTTTCACAAGCTCTCCAACTGCGCATCCGTGGTCAGCAGTACAAGGTCTTGACGTGGGGCCACTACCAAAGCGATCTGATCCCGATGGTTTTACTTCACGGCTGGATGGACGTGGCCGCTTCCTTTCAATTCATGGTAGACAAACTCAGCATGCCCGCCTTTGTCATTGCCCCGGATTGGCGAGGCTTTGGTGACACCCAAGGCCCTGTGGTGGATCACTATTGGTTTGCTGATTACCTTGGCGATCTGGATTTTTTATTGGACCACTTTACCCATACGCTTGGCTGCAAAACCTTCAACCTGGTTGGTCACAGCATGGGTGGAAATGTGGCCATGATGTATGCGGGTGTGCAATCTGAGCGCGTGCACAAATTGATCAATTTAGAAGGCTTTGGCATGCCCGCCACCCATGCGGGCATGGCCAGAGGACGCTATCGGCGCTGGCTAGAAGAAATCAAAGCGGTTGACCAGCAAACCCTGGCCCTTCAGCCTTATGCCAGCTTGGAGGATGTGGCCAAACGTTTGATGAAAAACAACCCAAGACTCAAAGCAGACTTCGCTCATTGGCTGGCGAGTCAGTGGGCCGCCCCTCAAAGCAACGGCCAATGGCGTCTCAAAGCTCAAGCGGCACATAAAGTGGTCAGTGCTCACTTGTACCAAGTTCAAGAAATGCTTGAACTTTTCAAAAACATCACTGCACCCACGCTTTGCGTGCATTCCAGCGATCTACAATTGGATCGATGGTGGAAGGGCAGCTACACTTTTGAGCAGTATCAAGAACGCATCAAAGAGATCCCTCAATTGAGTCAAATTCAGCTCCAAGATTGCGCTCACATGCTCCACCATGACCAGCCTCAAGCACTTGCCCAAGTGATTGAGGCCTTCTTGAAGTAAAGCCAGGAACTGCATGCAATCCCCTTTGCCCGACCGATGTTTAAAACCGATGTATTGATCATTGGCGCTGGTGCAGCTGGCCTCTTTTGCGCTGGCGTTGCCGTGCAAAAAGGCCTTGATGTCATCTTGATTGACCATGCCAGCAAGTTGGCGGAGAAGGTGCGCATCTCTGGTGGGGGACGCAGCAACTTTACCAACATCGACCTCGACCCCCACCAACCGAGCAAGCACTTTATTTCTGAAAACCCGCGCTTTTGCACCAGTGCCTTGTCCAGGTACAGTCCCAACGACTTTGTTCAATTGATGCATGCCCACCAGGTGCCTTTTCATGAAAAGCACAAAGGGCAGCTGTTTTGTGATCGCTCCTCAGAAGACTTGATTCAAGCCCTCAAAATGGAATGCGAAAAGGGTGTCCATGGCGCACACGTCAAGAGAATTCAACCCTGTCGATTGGAGCAGTTGAACTACCACGATCACCAAACGCCCTATTACGAGGCTCACACCGATCAAGGAACCCTACAAAGTCAGGCCGTCGTGGTGGCAACAGGCGGCCTGTCGATTCCGCAAATAGGTGCCAGTGATCTTGGGTACCGATTGGCCAAGCAATTTGGCATTCGCGTCACGCCCACTCGAGCGGCTTTGGTCCCCTTGGTGTTTGAACAGCAGGCTTGGTCAAGCTTTGCTAGCCTCTCGGGCCTGTCTTTGCCCGTCACCATTCAAACCGGCCAAGGCAAACATGCCAGCTCCTTTGAAGAGGACTTGCTGTTCACCCACAAGGGCCTCTCTGGCCCTGCAGCCCTTCAAATATCCTCCTACTGGCGTGAGCAGCAATCGATTGAAATCAATTTGCTTCCCCATATGAGCTTGAATGAACATTTATTGGCTTTAAAACAACAGTCAAAAAAACTCCTGCTCAACGAATTGACGACCCAACTGCCCCATCGATTGGCTCAAACTTGGAGCCAACAAAATCCAGACTGGTTGAAATCAATGCCAGACTTGTCACACAAAAGCATTCAAAATATAGGTCAATCCTTACAAAAGTGGCAGCTGACACCGCAAACGACAGAAGGTTATAAGAAAGCTGAGGTCACGGCGGGTGGCGTGGACACCAGGGACTTGTCACAACAAACCATGCAATCCAAGCAAGCCGGGCTTTACTTCATTGGCGAAGTGGTGGATATCACAGGCTGGTTGGGCGGCTACAACTTCCAATGGGCTTGGTCAAGCGGCTATGCATGCGCAAACGGTTTGGCAAATCAATTAAATAAGCTATAATTTACCTCCTACAAGGCAAAACCCAACGGCCACACATGTTTAAGTTGGGATAACCGCTGATATGGCTTTGGAGCCCGATCTTCTCCGAAACCCTCTATGAGCACAATTAAATTTCATCGTCAATGACAACCATTCGCGTAAAAGAAAACGAGCCCTTTGATGTGGCACTGCGCAGATTCAAGCGCACCATTGAAAAATTAGGTCTCTTGACCGATCTTCGTGCCCGTGAGTTTTATGAAAAACCCACAGCCGAGCGCAAGAGAAAAAAAGCAGCCGCTGTCAAACGCCACTACAAACGTGTGCGCAGCATGCAGTTGCCCAAGAAACTTTATTGATCCACTGATCAGCACACTTTCTTTCAACAAAGCTCGTTCAGGTGCATCGCCCGGACGAGCTTTTTTGTTGTTGCTGCCCCTTTCAACCCAACCTGCATGTTTGCATGGCTGAGATTTGACCTCTTGATACGAGCCCAAGGAAAATGAACATGACGCTTAAAGAAACCATCACTGAAGACATGAAAACGGCCATGAAGGCCAAGGACAGCGTTCGTCTTGGCACCATTCGCTTGTTGCAAGCGGCCATGAAACAAAAAGAAGTCGATGAACGCATCACCTTGGATGACCTTCAAATTGTGGCCATCATTGACAAACTGATCAAGCAAAGAAAAGACTCCATCACCGCTTACGAACAGGCCAAGCGAGATGATTTGGCACAGGTCGAGAGAGATGAAATGGCCGTCTTGGAAGTCTATTTGCCCCAACGCATGAGCCAAGAGGAAGTGCAAGAAGCGGTCAAAGCTTTGGTGAGCGAATTGGGCGCGAGTGGGCCAGCAGACATGGGCCGCGTCATGTCAGCCGCCAAGACAGCCTTCACGGGCAAAGCAGAAATGTCACACGTCTCTTTGGCCGTGAAAGCCGCACTGAACCCATAAGCGCTTTAAGAGCTGTTGCGATTTTTTTACAGGGCCTTGAAACAGCAGCAGGTGTTTGCGCCTTAGCTACCCGCAACGGTCATGCGATCAATCAAGATAGAACCCACCGTCTTTGCACCGTAGTTGTAATGGTCGGCGCCCACGGCCTTGATGCCTTTGAACATCTTGGCCAAATTACCTGCGATGGTGATCTCTTGAACGGGGTAGGCAATTTCGCCTCTCTCCACCCAAAACCCACTGGCGCCTCTGGAGTAATCTCCAGTGACGTAGTTGACCCCCTGCCCCATCAACTCGATCACAAACAAGCCTGTGCCTAACTTTTTGATCATGCGATTCAAATCATCGCCCTCTTGCGTGAGTTTGGAGCTCAGAACCAAATTGTGTGAGCCTCCCGCATTTCCTGTGGTTCTCATCCCAAGCTTGCGAGCCGAGTAAGTCCCCAGAAAATAACCCTGTACGCGACCAGCGTCGATCACTCGCCTGGCATGGGTCTTGACCCCCTCGTCGTCAAACGGTGCGCTGCCCTTGCCGCCTAAAACAAAGGGGTCCTCATCCAAACAGATGTCCTTGGGAAAGACTTGTTTTCCCATGGAGTCCAACAAGAAAGTGCTTTTTCGGTACAAAGCACCTCCACTGACCCCTTGAACAAAATGTCCCAAGAGCCCAGAGGCCAACGTGGACTCAAAAAGCACGGGGCACTCGATCGTTGAAATTTTTCTGGACTTTAGACGGCTCAATGCACGTTCTGCGGCATATCGACCCACCGATTGGGGGCTTGCCAAGAGTGAAGGATCGCGCATGGAACTGTACCAAGCGTCTCGTTGCATTTGGTCCCCTTTGCCAGCAATGGGCGCCACCGAGATGCTGTGCCTAGAGCTCGCATAGCCCCCTCTAAAGCCCCGTGTGTGGCTGCTAAAGAAGTGACTTTGCTGAGCTGAGACTGAGGCACCTTCGCTGTTGCTGATTCTCTTGTCGGTCTTGAAAGCAGCCTGCTCACATTCGATTGCCAAGTCACACGCTTGTTCAGCAGATATTTGCCACGGATAAAACAAGGCCAAGTCTTTGTAAGTTTTGCAGATGTCTCTGGCGTCCGGCAGGCCTGCAGCAGGATCTTGAGCTGTAAAGCGGGCAATGTCATAGGCGGCTTGCACGGTGCGCTCAATCGCAGCAAAAGAGAAGTCAGAGGTGCTTGCGTTGCCACGACGAGCACCCAGGTACACCGTCACACCCAATCCTTTGTCGCGGTTTCTCTCTACGGTTTCAAGCGTGCCCTTTCTTACCGACACACTCAAGCCGCATCCCTCTGATGCCTCAGCCCCGGCGTCGCTTGCGCCGAGTTTGAGCGCATGGGCAAGTGCATGGTCCACCAAGGACTCGAAATGCGCCCTGGTGTATGAAAATCCCCTCAAAGCGTCTTTGGGGGAGGAAAGTGGAGTAGATTTTAGTTTTTTCATGAACGTATATGATACTGTCGCCTTTGAGCTTCTCGCAATGCAGGCGATAATTCACCCCAAGATGTCAAGAAAACCCAAAAAAGGCTACTATGTTCGAGGAGAGTTCGTTGCTGAAGGCAGTGAGCTTGACTTGGCCTATAAACGTGAACTCAAAGGCAGCGACAGCGCTAGCAAAACCGATCTCAAACGCGAGAGCACCGAGAGGCAAAAACTCGGGGTGGAATTGCTCGATCTCAGGACCGATCTCAGGCAAAAGCTGATGGATCAAGGCCACCTCACGGGCCTGCTCGTCGATGCCTTGGCGGCTGCTAAAAAAATCACTGACTTTGAAGGCAAGAGGCGTCAAATGCAGTACGTCGGCAAGCTCATGCGAAAACTCTCAGAAGAGGACATTGAACGCATCAAAGAAAGCCTTCAAGTCCAACATGGAGGCTCTGCTGCAGAGACCAAGGCACTGCATGAAGCGGAATTGTGGCGCGAGCGATTGATCCGAGATGAGGATGCACTTGCCCAATGGATTGAGCTGTTTCCAATGACAGATGCACAACAACTTCGAGCCCTGATCCGGCAAGCCCGTAAAGACGCTGTCCCATTGGGCCAAAAAGAAGTCTCGATGGGACTCGCCCCAAGGCAATCGCGTGCCTATCGAGAAATTTTTCAGTGGGTTCGAAGCGCTATGCAGCCTCTGCACACCGAGCCCCTTGAAGCCCCCAAGGATGCCGAGCCCGTGGTGCATTGAGCACTTGATCGCGCTTGAACGCTTGGATTCAACACTTGGATTCGGCGCTGAGATCAGCGCTGGCATCAGCGCCTCAATCGTTGAGGGCACATCTCTTTTGTTCATTTTTAAATTGAAGGCGCCCCATGACCTCCACACTGCAAATCGACCCCCGTTGTGACTCGCTTCAAATTGGACTTCTGTCCATCAGTGACCGAGCATCGGGTGGTGTCTATGCGGACCAAGGCATCCCCGCTTTGAAGAACTGGCTCAGCCAAGCCCTTTGGAACCCCATCGATTGGCAAGATGCGGTGATCCCCGATGAAGCGGCCCTGATCACCTCAAGTTTGCTGGCGTTGGTGGACAAGGGTTGCCACTTGATTTTGACCACCGGCGGCACGGGGCCCGCGCCAAGGGACGTCACGCCAGAAGCCACCTTGGCTGTACAAGGCCTAGAGATGCCTGGATTTGGTGAACAAATGAGACAAATCAGCTTGCACTTTGTGCCCACCGCCATCTTGTCTAGGCAAGTGGCTGTGATCAAAGCCCAAACCTTGATCATCAATTTACCCGGACAACCCAAGTCCATCGAAGAAACCTTGGGTGGCTTGAAAGACGCACAAGGCGCCTCCTTGGTTCATGGCATATTTGCGGCCGTGCCTTACTGCATCGACCTCTTGGGTGGCCCTTACATGGAGAGCAAAGACGACTTCTGCAAGGCGTTCAGACCCAAGACCGCCATGCGGTCCAAAAGAACCTGACATGTCTTCAAAAAGGGCTCAGGCCTGATGGGAGTCGGTTCTTTGAGCGCCTTCTTTGAGGGCGTTCAACTCTATTTGCAAAGCTTGGATCAAACGCTCTTGCTCCAAGGCTCGATCGCTCAATTCTTTGATCGACTGAGCCACAGGGTCATCGGTCTGGGTGATGCCATATGCTGAAAAAATCGACTCACCTTGAGCTGGGTGCCGTCCTTGCTCAAAGTTGGCGTTGGCAGGTTGATCGGCCTTCGTGAGCGTCGGCTCGCCTTGGCTCATCGAAGGCTTGGGACCCTCAGGGACTTCAGTGCCGGACGGTTTTTCTATGATGCGCGCAGGGTTGCCAATGGCCGTAGCTCCAGCGGGCACGGGCTTGGTCACCACCGCATTGCTGCCAATGCGAGCACCAGCACCGACTTCAAAGCCTCCGAGCACTTTCGCGCCAGCGCCCACCACCACATCGGCGCCCAAGGTGGGGTGGCGCTTGGTGCCTTTGTACAAACTGGTACCCCCCAGGGTCACGCCTTGGTAGATGGTGCATCCATCTCCAATTTCAGCCGTCTCTCCAACCACCACACCCATGGCGTGATCAAAAAAGACACGCTTACCTATTTTGGCTGCTGGATGAATTTCAATGCCCGTCAAAAACCGACTCAGGTGCGAAAGAAATCGACCCAACCACCACCACCCCATACCCCAAAAGGCATGCGCCAAACGGTGCAAGATCAAGGCATGCAGGCCAGGATAACAGGTGAGCACCTCAAAGCGGCTTTTGGCGGCAGGATCGCGCTCAAAAATACACTCGATATCGTCTTTGATTCTTGAAAACATAGCCCTCTAGTCTATTCTTTTTATGGGATCCTTGGGGACCATTTGCTTAGCAACACCTCTTAGAATGTGGACTTCTTCGCTGGAGAGTTGAGCTCGGTTGAAAATTTGTTGCAGCCTAGGTATGAGTTTTTTAGGAGCCAACGGATCCAGAAAACCAATTTTCACAAGCGACTCTTGCCAATGGCTCATGAGTCCGGCAATTTCTTGAGCGTCTGCGTGCACTCGCTCTTGAGCCTGTGGCTCAAAACTTGAATAGGCCTGCTGCGCAGGCTTGGAAAAGCCACCCAGGGCCAAGCGCCATTCGTAGGCCAAGACTTGTGCGGCACTGGCCAAATTCAGGGATCCAAAATCTGGGTGCGTTGGGATGCTCAAGGCGACATGACAACGGTAAACATCCTCATTGAGCATGCCAAAACGCTCTGAACCGAACAAAAAAGCAATTCCCATGGGTACCCCAGTACTTTGGGACAAAAGTTCTTGAAAGTGCTCTCTTGGAAAACGCGTTGGCGGCCCAAAGTCTCTGGGCGTCATGGCGGTCGCACACACATGGGTCACCCCGTCCAAGGCCTCCTCAAGCGTTGTCACCACGCGCGCGCCATCCAAGACGTCTTGGGCTCCACTGGCGCGCTGCTTGGTCTCTTCTCGCCTGAGAACGTTATCAAAGCGTGGATTGACCAACACCAAATCATCAAAACCCATGACTTTCATGGCTCTTGCCACCCCTCCGACATTGCCTGCGTGGCTGGTCTGAATCAATACAAAACGGGTTTTCATGAAGACTTGTGTTGAATAAGGCGTCACAGACAGCCTGGTAGGACATGAAAAAAAATCAACTTCACCCTAGGGATGACTTAAAATAGCTGGCATGACCTTCGAATGGCCAAAAACCCATTCACAAGCCCTGGAGCCAATGGCTGACATTTGCACCCCAGCCTTGGCTCAACAGCTATTTTAAAGATTTATCAAGACGCTGACACCACTTCAATGGGACTTTCTTTTTTTAAAGACGCCTTGGTCTTGGCATTGAGATCCGCTTCTCCCCGTTGAGCTTCAATGAACCCCACGATTGTTTTTTTATGATGCCCTCCAACTCCTTGCACCCAATGCTCAATGTGGCCGTCAAAGCGGCCCGAGCAGCTGGGGCTGTTATCAATCGAGCCGCTTTGGATGTTGAATCTGTTCGTATTTCTGAGAAAAACATCAATGATTTTGTGACAGAAGTTGACCAAGAATGTGAACAAATCATCATTGAGACCCTTTTAGGTGCTTATCCCGATCATGGTATTTTGGCTGAAGAGTCTGGCTCCTCCCATGGTCATGCGTCCTCAGACCACATCTGGATCATTGACCCTTTGGATGGCACCACCAACTTTATTCACGGCTTTCCCATTTATTGTGTGAGCATTGCACTTCAAGTGCGAGGCAAGATTGAGCAAGCGGTGATCTATGACCCCAGCCGCAACGACCTCTTCACGTCCACCAAAGGACGGGGCGCTTTTGTGAACGATCGTCGCATGCGAGTCAGCAAGCGCACGCAACTCAAAGATTGCATGCTCAGCACGGGTTTTCCGTTTCGAGCAGAAGACGATCTGGCCAGCTACTTGGACATCTTGAAAGAAATCATTCCTAAAACTTCAGCACTTCGACGCCCCGGCTCAGCGGCCCTGGACTTGGCCTATCTTGCTGCAGGCTACACCGATGGATTTTTTGAGACAGGCCTGTCACCCTGGGACATTGCTGCAGGCTCCTTGTTGGTCACGGAAGCCGGCGGTCTCATTGGCAACTACTGTGGTGAAGCACCCTATTTAGATGCCCAGGAAGTCATGGCGGCCAGCCCCAAAATTTACGCGCAAATGGTCCCCATCTTGAAGCCCTTCTCTAAATTCAACACGGGCTCCAAGAGCGCAGAAGAGATCTCGAGCAGTCAAAGGGTAGCGCAAACAGGCACCGTATCTCTAAAAGCATCGACCTCGCCGACCTCCATGGCTTTGAAAAAACTACGCTCACCCATGGGGCGTTAGGGCCTTGGGCCCCATGCCTTTGTAGTGTCGACTTCAAGCCCTTGACCCATTTGCTCTCAACACCCAAGTTCAACGCCATCGAATGAAAGAGGACAGCAGCACATCGATGAAAGAGGCCGCCCCCAAGGCAGACACCGACACGCCCATGATGGCCCAATACAAGGCCATCAAGGCCCAGCATCCGGATACGCTGGTGTTCTACAGAATGGGAGACTTTTATGAGTTGTTCTTTGATGATGCGCACAAAGCCAGTGACTTGCTGGGTATCACCCTAACGCACCGGGGCCACAGCGCGGGGCAACCCATTCCCATGGCTGGGGTGCCCTTTCACGCTGCAGAGGGCTACCTTGCCAAACTCCTCAAGCGTGGAGAGTCGGTGGCCATTTGCGAGCAAGTGGGCGAAATCACCGGCAAAGGTCCGGTTGATCGAAAAGTCGTTCGGGTCTTGACACCTGGGACCTTGACGGACACCGAACTCTTGGCCGATAAAACAGAATCTTATCTGTTGTCCGTCTTTGCCACTGAACGTGCCGCCTCTGAGCAAGGCTGTGGCTTGGCTTGGATGAGCCTCACACAAAACTTCATCTACCTCACACAATGCTCCAGCGCTGATCTGAACGAATGGGTCAACCGC
>JBAXNB010000085.1:0-10511 GCA_037134015.1 Betaproteobacteria bacterium
CTGATCGTGGCCGATCCCAACGAAGGCACAGACTGGATCACCGTGCATTAAAAGTAAAGCCTTGTCCAGCAAAAGAAACGTTCACACGGACCAGATTCTTTGGAGACAAGACCCAAAAAAAAGCCACCGCAAGGGTGGCTTTTGCATGAAACAGAAGGATTACTTCTTGTCGGCAGCAGCAGGTGCAGCAGCAGGAGCTTCAGCAGCAGGAGCAGCAGGTGCAGCAGCAGGAGCATCAGCAGCAGGAGCAGCGGCTGGTGCAGCAACAGGAGCCTCTGCAGGAGCAGCTGGGGCCTCTTTTTTGCCACAAGCAACTAAAGCGGCGGCCAACAATGTTGCCAATAGAAGTGATTTTTTCATGTCAGATGTCCTTTGATGGGTAAAGTTAACAATTTCCGGAAATTGTCACAATAAACTGTGACCGAGTCACCAATACTGAACTGTACCAATGAACTCAGACTCTGATTATAAAGGATTATTCAAGCAGCAAATTAAATTATCACAATGAGTGTCATCTCAAATGACCTTACCCCAAATGGATCCACCCGCTCTCCATCCATTGGCTCAACAAGTCCTTCATGGCTTTTAAGCGCTTTGGCGACTTTTGTGTCAATTTTTTAAAATCAGCTGGCAAGATGAACCTTTGGTTGGCCAGTTTTTTCAAGATCTCCCCCTCCAAGCCGGTGGCACCGATGCTTTCGGCATTGATAAAGATGGTCGCATGGTCGTAGAGAAGCTCTGTCTTGCTTGAAACGCATAAAGTTTGCTCATGGTTGTCACTCAACCAATTCGACACAACAGTCTGTGCATCTTGCTCATGGTCTTGCTCAAACCAAACATGGTCCTTGGGTTCACTCAAATACTCACCCAAACTGCGCATGAACTCCTCTCGATCAGAGAGAAGTTTGTTCATGTGCGTTATCGCAAAGTTTTGTAAAGACAGGGGAACCATGCCGGGTTCCTGAGTGGCTTTTTGTTGGGGGTCCTTGTACATCACGTGTGGCAAAGACCCATCTTCAGCCAAACGATCCAAATAGCGCATCAAGACTTCTTTGACCAAGGTCAACGAGTCTGGCGCTTTAAAGCCAATGGAGTAAGTCATGCATTCCCCGACAGCTACGCCCTCATGGGCATATTGGGGAGGCAAATAAAGCATGTCGCCAGGCTCTAAAAGGTACTCTTCTTCATGTTTGAAATGAGACAAGATCTTGAGAGGTGCGTCTTTGACCAAGCGCAGATCCAAACCAACCCCAATTCGCCAACGGCGTTGTCCACTCGCTTGCAACAAAAAGACATCATAGCTGTCAAAATGTGGCCCCACGCCTCCTCCATCTGAGGCAAAGCTGATCATCAAGTCATCAAGCCTGGCTCTGGGAATAAAATGCCAAAGTGACAACAAATGTTCTGCCATGGGGTGGTGCAAATTCACACCTTGCACAAGGAGGGTCCAAGCCTTTTGTGACAAAGCAGGAAGCTGAGCTCGTTTGAAAGGTCCCCTTTGCAGGCTCCACGAGACTTTGGGGCCTTTGTTGTTGATGCGCTGCACAAGTCTGGACTCGACATCAGGCGCCTTGGCCAAAGAAAATAATTCCGCACGCGAAATCGGTGCTTTAAAATGCGGAATAGCTTGCCTGATGAGGAGAGGCTTTTTTTGCCAATAACGCGACATGAATTGTTGAGCCGTGAGCCCTCCTAGGAGCGTTTGCGGTTCATGGATTGGCATCATTGTGTGGTCCCTGTCATTGTCCTGGTGAGAGATCATTTTTGCATTGATTTCATCAACGGGAATGGTTTTAATCGTTTTTTTATTTTTTCCTCTATGAACATCTCTGCCCCATGCGTTGTTGAATTAACTTGGACGCTGACCGACACCCTCAATGAAGAACTGGACGTCTTGTCCGAGCCGATTGAATTTTTTGTGGGCGGACACGATTTGTTGGGCAAAATTGAAGAGGCCTTGATGGGTCACGAGGTGGGCGATGAACTGGCCCTTCACCTGGAACCAGAGGAGGCTTTTGGAGACTACGATGAGCACAAGGTTTTCTTAGAATCCAGGGACCTGTTTCCCAAAGAAACCGAAGAAGGCATGACGTTTGACGGCAGCACATTGCCCAAAAAAATGAGCTCTCAAGCCCCAGTCGAGCTCATCTACACGGTGACCGATTTGTACCCTGAACATGTCGTTTTGGACGGGAACCATCCACTTGCAGGCATTGCGCTCAGACTTCTGCTTAAAATTCACGCCATCCGAGAGGCCAGCGAAGACGAGATCGCCCAAGGCTCCATGGGCATAGGGTTTTTTCAGCCCGTGGCCCATGACAACGAAGCGTTCGATGCAGACGATGACGACATGGAAGATGGGGCTTCACAGGCTCCAAGGCAAAGCCAACCGCCTTTTCTACATTGATCAAGGCCGATTCAATCGCTTAATTTCGACAAGAGCGCGCTTGGTCTTATCCCAGTCCGGTAGACCCATAACCGCCAGCTCCTCTTTGACTCACAGCGTCAAAGTCATCCACCACATTGAACTGAGCTTGAACCACCGGCACGATGACCAATTGAGCCAGTCGTTCCATCGGATTAAGAACAAAGGGCACGGTGCTTCTGTTCCAAGCACTCACCATCAAAGGACCCTGGTAGTCGCTGTCGATCAGTCCGACCAAGTTGCCCAAAACAATCCCATGTTTGTGTCCCAAACCCGATCTTGGCAAAATCAGGGCCGCGAATGCTGGATCGACCAAATGGATGGCCATTCCCGTTGAGACCAATTGCCACTCGTTGGGGCCAATCGTGATGGGAGCTTCCAGACAAGCCCTCAAATCAAGTCCGGCGCTGCCAGGGGTTGCGTAGGTGGGCAGATGTGCGCGAATTCTTTCATCCAAAATTTTTAAATCAACCTTCATCACGGCTTCTTTCCTTCAAAAAAACACGCAGTCGCTCAGCCAAGTCAGAGATCAAGAGATGCGCTAACTTTTCCTTTGAATTTCTCTCTAAGGTTTTGACACCGCGCTCATCGATCAAGATCAATTCATTGTCGTCTTGACCAAAGGTCAAGGGGCCCATATTGCCCACCATCAAGGGCACTCTCTTGCGCACACGTTTTTCACTGGCATGCTTCACCAAATCGTGCGTTTCTGCAGAAAAGCCCACGCAGTACAACTCCTGGTTGAGGGCCCTGTCTCCATGGGCCACGGCACTCAAAATATCTGGATTTTCTTCAAACTCAAACTCAGGCGCCTGGTGCTCAGGAGTTTTTTTAAGCTTGGCATCGGAATAAGTTTTGACACGCCAATCCGCCACAGCTGCGCAAGCAATGAAGACTTCTGCATTTGAAGCATTTAGCATCACTTGATCATGCATTTCCTTGGCCGTTTGAACGTTGATGCGCTGAACGCCTCGGGGGGTTGGCAGGTGCACCGGGCCACTGACCAAGCGCACATGTGCCCCAGCCGCCTTGGCCGCACTGGCCAAAGCAAAGCCCATTTTGCCACTGGACAAGTTGGTCAATCCACGCACCGGATCGATCGGCTCAAAGGTCGGACCAGCATTGATCAAAACCTGCCGCCCCTTCAGGACCTTGGGCACAAAGAAATCACACAACTCCTCAAAGATCTCGATGGGCTCAAGCATGCGACCATCTCCCGTTTCGCCACAGGCTTGATCGCCTTGAGCCACACCTAAAACAAAGGCTCCATCTTGCGTCAATTGGGCCACATTTCTTTGCGTGGCCGGGTGAGACCACATCTCTTTGTTCATGGCAGGCGCCAAAATCAAAGGCGTGCTGTCCATGGGGCGAGCCAAACACATCAAGCTCAATAAATCATCGGCTCGGCCGTGGATCAATTTGGCCATAAAGTCTGCACTTGCTGGTGCCACCAAGATCGCGCTGGCGCCTCTGGATAAATTGATGTGCGCCATGTTGTTGGCTTGCCTCTCGTCCCATTGGGAGACAAACACCTCATTGGAGGACAAGGCTTGCATGGTGACTGGGGTGATGAATTGGGTGGCCGCATCCGTCATCACCACTTGAACACTGGCACCCGCTTTGATCAACAAACGACACAGTTCTGCCGCCTTGTAACAGGCGATGCCACCACTTAAACCCAGAACTATGTGCTTTTGGGACAAATCTTTCATATCTAGACTGTAACAGAGAGTCTATAATCTCGTTTTACCACCTCCCCGGGCACCTCACCCGAACAGGCATGACCAAATTTGTCTTCGTCACTGGCGGTGTGGTGTCTTCCCTTGGCAAGGGGATCGCCTCAGCCTCCCTCGCTGCGATTCTTGAATCGCGTGGCCTAAAAGTCACCCTCATCAAACTGGATCCCTACATCAACGTGGATCCCGGGACCATGTCTCCCTTTCAGCATGGTGAGGTCTTTGTCACGGAAGACGGCGCCGAGACCGATCTGGACCTTGGACACTACGAGCGCTTCATCACCACCAGAATGCGCCGCGCCAACAACTTCACCACAGGTCAAATTTACCAAAGTGTGCTGGAAAAAGAGCGTCGCGGGGATTATCTGGGCAAAACCGTTCAAGTCATTCCTCACATCACCAACGAAATCCAAGACTTTGTCAAACGCGGTGCGGCAGTGGGCACACCCCAAGAGGTAGACGTGGCCATCGTTGAAATTGGTGGCACCGTGGGGGATATTGAGTCTTTGCCTTTTTTAGAAGCGGCTAGGCAAATGAGCCTCAAACTTGGACCCCAACATGCAGCCTTCGTGCATTTGAGCTATGTGCCATGGATTGCAGCGGCCGGCGAGCTCAAGACCAAGCCCACTCAACACACCGCCCAAAAGCTCAGAGAGATCGGCATCCAAGCCGATGCTTTGATTTGTCGAGCAGACCGGCCCATTCCAGATGAAGAGCGCGCCAAAATTTCCCTCTTCTCTAACGTGGCCGAAAGCGGTGTGATCTCCATGTGGGACGTGGACTACATCTACAAAGTGCCGCGCATGTTGCACGAACAAGGGCTCGATCAACTCATCTGCAACAAGCTTGGCTTACAAACCCAGGACGCCAACTTGGAGCGCTGGGACACCCTGGTCAAAGAGGTAGAGATCACCAGCCAAAGCCTCACCATTGCCATGGTGGGCAAATACGTGGATCTCTCAGACAGTTACAAGTCCTTGAACGAGGCCTTGAGACACGCTGGCATGAAAAACCATGCTCGCGTGAACATCAAGTACTTTGACTCAGAAACCATCAATGACGCCACCGTCTCTCAACTCGCTGAGGTTGACGCCATTTTGGTTCCTGGTGGCTTTGGCAAGCGTGGCATTGAGGGCAAGATTGCGGCCGCTCAATTTGCACGCACCCATGGCGTGCCCTACCTTGGCATATGTCTTGGCATGCAAGTCGCAACCATTGAGTTCGCTAGACACGTGGCCCACTTGAAAGATGCCAACAGCACCGAGTTTGACCCTCAGACGCCCAACCCGGTGATTGCCTTGATCACCGAATGGACCGATGCCGATGGCAGCCTTAAAAAGCGCGACGCCAACTCCGACCTCGGTGGGACCATGCGCTTGGGCTCACAAAGCTCGGATGTTTTTGCCGACACCTTGGCGCATCAAATTTATGGGCCTGTGGTTTGTGAACGTCACCGTCACCGCTATGAAGCCAATGTGAATTACTTGGACAGACTGAGACAAGCGGGCTTGACCATCTCCGCTTTGACGCAAGGCGAGCATCTCACCGAAATCATTGAGCTGCCCCAAACGGTCCACCCGTGGTTCATGGGCGTGCAGTTTCACCCTGAATTCAACTCCACACCTTGGGACGGACACCCTTTGTTCAACCATTACATCAAGACCGCCCTTGAACTTAAAAAAACACAACCCGTCAGCTCCCATCCCCAGTGAGCGTTCCAACAAGAGACCAACCAATGATGAAACTTTGTGGCTTTGACGTCGGACTTGAGCAGCCCTTCTTTTTGATTGCGGGCCCTTGTGTGGTGGAGTCAGAGCAGTTACAAATGGACACCGCAGGCACCTTGAAAGAAATCTGCCTAAGCCTTGGCATCCCCTTCATTTTTAAATCGAGTTACGACAAAGCCAACCGCTCCTCAGGAGCTAGTTTCAGGGGGCCGGGCATGGACAAGGGCCTAGAAATTTTGGGCAAAGTCAAAAAGACCTTGTCCGTACCCCTCTTGACGGATGTGCACAACGAGAAAGACATTTTGCAAGTCGCTCAAGTCGTCGATGTCCTGCAAACCCCTGCTTTTCTTTGTCGACAAACCGACTTCATCCATGCGGTGGCCCAATCGGGCAAACCGGTGAACATCAAAAAGGGACAGTTTTTAGCCCCCCATGATATGAAAAACGTGATTGACAAGGCGCGTCATGCAGCCCTTGCGGCTGGGCTCTCAAGCGACCGCTTCATGGCCTGTGAGAGAGGGGCCTCCTTTGGTTACAACAATTTGGTGAGCGACATGCGCTCCTTGGCCATCATGCGCGAATGCGAAGTGCCCATTGTGTTTGATGCCACCCACTCGGTCCAATTGCCTGGCGCTCAAGGCACCAGCTCTGGGGGTCAGCGCGAGATGGTTCCCGTGCTGGCTCGCGCCGCCGTGGCGGTGGGCATCAGTGGCCTCTTCTTAGAAACACATCCCAACCCCAAAGACGCCTTGAGCGACGGACCCAATGCCGTGCCCCTCCAACACATGAAAGCCCTGCTTGAAACCTTGGTTGAACTCGATAGAGTCACCAAACGTCATGCATTTTTAGAAAACGACTTCTGCGCATAAATCCCTCTACGCCCTGTCGTCTTGACACATTCAGAACACCTTGATTTTATTTTTTATTTTTGTGAAAGCCCCAAGTTATGAGCGCAATTGTTGATATTGTTGGACGTGAGATCTTAGACAGCCGTGGCAACCCCACTGTGGAATGCGATGTGCTGCTTGAGAGTGGCATCATGGGACGCGCAGCAGTTCCCTCAGGCGCCTCCACCGGCTCCAGAGAAGCCATTGAACTCAGAGATGGCGACACCTCTCGCTATTTGGGCAAAGGCGTCTTAAAAGCGGTGGAACACATCAACACTGAAATAGCAGAAGCGGTTTTGGGACTTGATGCATGCGAGCAAGCTTTTTTGGACCAAACCTTGATCGACTTGGATGGCACCGAGAACAAATCCAAACTGGGTGCCAACGCCACGCTGGCCTTGTCCATGGCCGTGGCCAAGGCTGCCGCAGAGGAAGCGGGTCTGCCCCTGTACCGCTATTTCGGCGGTATGGGCAAAATGCAAATGCCCGTTCCTATGATGAATGTGATCAATGGCGGCGCACACGCCAACAACAACCTGGACTTGCAAGAGTTCATGATCATCCCCATCGGCGCACCCTCTTTCAGGGAAGCCCTTCGCTACGGCGCAGAGGTCTTTCACGCCTTGAAGCGCATCCTCAACGACCAGGGCATGAGCACAGCCGTTGGGGACGAAGGTGGTTTTGCACCCAACGTTAAAAATCACGAAGCCGCCATCGAGTTGGTCCTGCAAGCGATTGACAAAGCGGGCTACACCGCTGGCGAGCAGATCGTTCTTGGCCTTGATTGCGCAGCCAGCGAATTCTTCAAAGACGGAAAATACCACCTACAAGGCGAAGGCCTGCAACTGGAGGCCCCCGCTTGGAGCGACATGATGGCCATGTGGTGCGACAAATACCCCATCATCAGCATTGAGGACGGTATGGCTGAGGGAGACTGGGAAGGCTGGAAGGTGCTCTCCGACCGATTGAAATCAAAGGTGCAATTGGTCGGCGACGATTTGTTTGTGACCAACACCAAAATCCTCAAACAAGGCATTGACCAAGGCATTGCCAACTCCATTTTGATCAAAATCAATCAAATCGGTACGCTCACAGAGACCTTTGAAGCCATTGAAATGGCCAAGCGCGCCTCCTACACTTCGGTCATCAGCCATCGCTCTGGAGAGACCGAGGACACCACCATCGCAGACATTGCCGTGGGGACCAATGCGGGTCAAATCAAGACCGGCTCCCTCAGTCGAAGTGACCGCATGGCCAAGTACAACCAACTTCTGCGCATTGAAGAGGACTTGGGAGATGTGGCCTCCTATCCTGGACGCTCCGCGTTTTACAACTTGCGTCAATCCTGAACTAGCTATAAGATTGCAAACTGTTTAACATCACCACGTTCCAGATCATCACCATGACGCAACGCTCCATCACCTGGACCTTGTTGTTCTTGCTTGTTATCTTGCAGGGACAGTTGTGGATTGGTCGTGGGAGCGTGCCTGAAGTCATGCAACTTCAACAACAGTTGACGCAGCAACTGGGCTTGAACCGCCAAGCTCAAATCACCAACCAGCGCTACAGCGCTGAGCTGTTGGATTTGAAGGTCGGCCTTGAGATGGTTGAAGAGCGTGCACGCCGAGAGATCGGCATGGTCAAAGCCAACGAAATTTTTGTCCAACTGGGGCGTTGAGGCACGAGAGCTCTTGGGCTCATCCCAACAACGGCTTGCCTCTTTGGCATGCTCAACACCTACCATGCAAATGACACAAGTTCGGGTCTACCAATTGCTTTTGCTAGGCGTTAAAGAGTCCTTCAAGATCGAGCTGTTGAATGCCTCGCACTTTGACGATGAGATGAGCTCGGTGAGCTTGTTGGATCAATGCGTGCTCACGCGTCAAAACATGAAAGCCTTGTGTCCCACCCAAGACGCGCGCTTCATCCTTCAAGGCCTCTCGGCCCCCCCTTTTGAAAAGATGCCTAGCCTTCAGCCCAAGGCCTTGGTGCTCTTGCTATGCAACAAGGCACAAGGGCATGACCAAGCCTCTGCCCTTCAGTGGCGAACCTACCTGACCAACAAGGCGCCCTTCTCTTATGAGGTGATCTACGGTCAGGGCACCGAGATGCTGGAGCGCATCCGCTACGCATGGAGTGCGGCCCTACAAAACTGGCAGCTGCAGGTTTCAGCAGATCTGCTCAGACCTATGGCGAGTGCACGCTACAAGGCCTATTGTGAAAAATGCAGCGACCCACTTTGCGAGAGTCGCTTGTTTGAGATGCAACAGCAAAACCCTCAATGCACTTGATCGGCCCCTGGCAGCTTTGGGCTGGCAATCACGGGTGTAAAAATTTGCGCCGCATCCACCGCATCAAATCGGTACTGTCTGCCGCAGAAATCACAGCCCACCTCGATGTCCTCACGCTCTTGCAGGATGCTGTCTGCCTCCTCTTGACCCAGGCCTTGAATCATCTTGGTGACCCGTTCTCGAGAGCAACTGCACACAAACCTTGGTGCGGTTGATCCTTTGAAGGGCTCAAACCGCATCAACGGCTCTTCCCAAAAAAGTCGATGCATGATGTCTTGGGGTTCAAGCGTCAACAATTCTGTCTCGGTCAAGGTGGCCGCCAACATCGAGATGCGTTTGTAATCTTCGTTTCTGCCGATTTCGTCCTCATCGAGCATGGTGGCCTTGGCCAACAAATTGCCTGCCCCTTGAACGGGCAAGCGCTGAATCAACAGACCTGCTGCCGTTTGCGCGTTGGAGGCCAAAATCAACTTGGTGTCGAGTTGTTCACTTTGAAGCATGTAGTGCTCAAGCACCTCGCTCAAAGACGCAATGGGACGTTTGTGGTCATCGAACAAGGGAACCACCCCTTGGTAGGGCTGCTGTCCAGGAAATCGATCTTTGGGGTCTAGCGTGATGGCGCACTTGCCTAGGTTGTTGACATTGACCATCGATGCCAAGCCAGCGCCTTGGGGGATATCGCCAATGGTTTTCGCTGTGGATCTAAAACTCAAATCCGCTTGCACCTCCGCCACCGCCAACTTCAGGGGTCCTGAGCCAAAAATTTGCAACACCAAGGCACCATTGAATTTGATGTTGGAATGCATCAAAACCGCTGCCGCCGTCATCTGCCCCAAAAGACTCGCTACTTCGAGTGGATAAGCACCCGTTTCGGAGTTGGCCAAACGACGATGCAATATTTCTTGCCATGAATCGGTCAGTCTGACCAAAGAACCCCTGACCGGCAAGCCTTCAAAAATAAATTTATGCAGTTCTGACATCTGATCAATAAAAAAATGAGCTGCCCTCAGCGCTTTTGAGGGCGATCACATGGGCTTGAGTTGCGAAGAAAACCTTTTGGCATTATCGATGTAATTCAATGCACTTTGCTTTAAACCTTGAATTTGTTCTGGGCTGAGCGTTTTGACCACCTTGGCCGGTGAGCCCAAAATCATGGACCCCTCAGGGAACTCCTTGCCCTCTGTGACCAAGGCGCCTGCACCGACCAAGCAATGAGGGCCAATTTTGGCACCATTCAAAACAATCGCTCCCATGCCAATCAAACTGCCCGAGCCAATGGTGCACCCGTGCAAAATCACACGGTGACCCACGGTGACAAACTCACCAATGTGCAAAGGAAAGCCTTTGTCGCTGTGCAAGACACTGCCATCTTGGATGTTGCTGCCCCGCCCCACCAGCACCGTCTCGTTGTCGCCTCGAATCACCGAGGAACACCAAACACTCAC
>JBAXNB010000086.1:0-10285 GCA_037134015.1 Betaproteobacteria bacterium
AGCAAGGGCACACTGGTCAGCACCACCTTGTTGGTGGTGTCAAGCAATGCGATACAACCCATGGCCAAAACGGTAAATAAAATACTCAGCGGATGGGTTTTTTGCATCAAAAGGGTCAATTGATTTGACAAAAATATGTCAAGAGTTCGAAGAGATCACTGAATTCGATCTTCTATCAATTCCCAAATTGGTTTGAGCTTACCCGGTAACCAAGGCAGGCCACCCAAGTCAATTCGGCTTTCAGTGGGGCTGTGAAAGTCGCTGCCTCTGGAGGCTACCAAGTCAAACTCAAGAGACAGGTCGGCATACGTCACATATTCGTCTGGGGTATGACTGCCAGTCACCACCTCAACGCCTTGTCCGCCATGGGTTTTAAATTCGCTGAAAAAAGCAAACTCCTCTGTTGGGGTGAAAGCATAGCGACCCGGGTGGGCGATGACTGCAACTCCCCCGCAGTCTCTGATCCAAGTGACGGCATCTTTTAGGCTTGCCCATCTGTGCTCAACAAATCCAGGTTTGCCCTCTGTCAGGTAGCGCCTAAAGACTTCGTTGGTGTCGTTACAAACGCCACTTTCAACCAAAAAGCGCGCAAAGTGTGTACGGGAAATCAACTCCAAATTTCCAGCAAATTGGAGAGCGCCTTCAAACGCACCCAAAATGCCAACTTTTTCAAGTTGCTCAGACATTTCACGAGCACGTTGCTCGCGTCCACCCCGAGTGGCCTTCAGTCCTTCGAGCATCAAGGGGTGTGAGGTGTCAAATCCAAGTCCAACGATATGAACAGTTTTGTGAGCAAAGGTGACGGAGATTTCAACCCCGCTTAAGTAAGGAAGGCCAAGAGATTGCGCTGCATCAAGCGCCGCCTGTTGCCCGCCAATTTCATCGTGATCCGTCAAGGCCCACAACTCGACACCATTGGCTTTTGCTCTATGAGCCAAGGCCTCAGGCGTAAGGGTTCCATCTGAGACAACAGAGTGGCAATGAAGATCTGCGTTAAGAATTGAATTCACTGCTCTATTGTAATCTTCTTTGTTGGCATGCAGGAGTCAAAAAAACTACCAGCAAAAGGGTTATGTTGAGCATTCTGTCAATGAGCGACAGCGTTTGAGATGGGAGCATCAGTTTGAATAAAAAGTTTAAGTTTTTCTACGCCGCGCCACGTATCGATCTCTAATTTGTAGACCAAACAGGCTTGCTTGCCCAAAGTTTCCCTGCGCCCAAACCAGATGCCATCCACCAACAGCGCACCCATTTTTAGCTTCAATGACAAGTGCTGTTCGCCGACAATGCGTTGATCTAGCACTTGCATGTCATCCATGAAGATGGGCGCCAAGAATCCTTGACCCCAAACTGTCGATTTGAGCATTTTTGCAACACTCAATTGGCAGTTGACATCACCAAGAGAGCCATCGATGAGCAATTCTTGGGTTAAGTCTTGTGGACTTAAACGCTCAAGAGCAACTTCTTGAAAAGCCGATTCAAACAAAGCGAGTTGATCCTCTTCAATGCTGCAGCCTGCAGCCATAGCGTGTCCACCAAATTGAGCGATTAAATCGGGGTAGCGCTTGCTCATCAAATCCAAGGCGTCGCGCAAATGAAAGCCTGGTATCGATCTTCCGGAGCCTTTGAGCAAATGTGTTTTGTCTGAAGCCGTGCTGTTTGCAAAAACAAAGGTGGGCCTGTGGTAGAGCTCCTTGACCCTTGAGGCCACGATACCAATCACTCCCTCATGAAAATCTGGATCAAAAATACACAGAGCTGCTGGAGCGGTCTCGTTTTCATCCAAAAGTGACAGTGCAATTTCAAGTGCTTGCTCTTTCATGTCAAGCTCAATGTTTTTACGGTCTTTGTTGATTTGATCCAAGGTTTGAGCCAGCAGATGCGCCCTGGCTGCATCGTTGGTGATCAAGCACTCGATGCCCAAGGTCATGTCTGAGAGCCTGCCTGCTGCATTGATTCTTGGCCCAATAGCAAAACCGAGGTCTTGGCTACACAGTTGTGCAGGCTCTCGAGCGCTGATGGCAATAAGAGCCTTGAGTCCCAAGGGCATTTGACCCTTGCGGATGCGCTCTAGACCTTGGTGAATGAGGCGACGGTTGTTCAGATCAAGGGTGACCAGATCGGCGACGCTTCCTAGCGCCACAAGTGGAAGGAGTTGATCCAGTTTGGGCTCTTCGATGGACTGAGCGCTGAAAAAACCTCTTGATCGAAGTTCAGCACGCAAACCTAGAAGCACGTAGAACATCACGCCAACGCCAGCTAAATTTTTACTCTCAAATGGACATCCCTCTTGGTTGGGGTTGACAATCACATCTGCGTTGGGTAAAGCTTGGGCGGGCAAGTGGTGATCGGTGATGATCACATCCAAGCCAAGAGACTTGGCTGTTTTCACACCTTCAATGCTTGCGATGCCGTTATCAACGGTGATCAAAACATCGGCCTGACTTTCTTTGACGCGCTGAGCGATGATGGGCGTCAAGCCGTACCCATCGTTGAGCCGATCTGGAACAATAAAGTGGACAAACTTTGCGCCAAGAAGTCTAAGTCCCGTCAATGCCACAGCACAAGCTGTTGCACCGTCGCAATCATAGTCTGCTACAACACAGATATTTTTTTGTGCTTGAATCGCATCGGCAAGCATTCGTGCAGCATCAGCATTGCCCTTTAATTGCGAAGGTGCAATCAAGTGCTTGAGTGACAAGTCCAATTCTTGTGCGTCCTTGACACCTCTAGAAGAAAGCAATTGGGCCAATAAAGGGTGCTCACCTGCCTCTTCTAATGACTTGGCTACTTCTGGATTGAATTTTCGTGAGATGAGTTTCATGACAAAAGCTCCAGGGTGCTTTGTATTCCGCGAAGCTGATTCTTCAAAGTGTTGAGGCTTTGGTGTAGCCAGCTCTTGTGCTGGATGCTCCATGTCTTAAAGCCGTGTTGACCGCAAAGCACGACTTGAAGTTGTGGATGTTTGAGAAGCGGCTGAAAAATCAATTGATCTATATTTCTCAGGTCTTCAAGCCACGAATTGAAGTCATGATGGCGCATTGGTTTTGTGAGTTCATGTAAGCATAAAATTTGAGCATCTGTGGTTTTAAAAAGTTCATGCTCATGGTTTTCAGAGGCAGTGACGAGTTCAAGAGAGTCCCAGGATGCTGGGGTCACGCCTGTATCTGAAAACCATATCGAATTGACCTTGTTTTGAGTTGATAGTTGGTCGGGTTGATCGTACAAAAACATTTGAACTTCACTTTGTAGTCTTCTTAGTGTGTGTATGCTTGACTCGAGGGAGGGTTGAGTGTTGGCGGTGTCCTTTTTTGAAACACCAATGAGCCACGGCAACACATCATCGTTCATGACCTTGTTCAAGGATGCACTAGGAAGATTTTTAAAATGCTTAGAGCGCGCAAGCCAAGCATCTTTTTTGAAAGGAAACAATTCAACACCTTCGCCTTGAAACAAGGGTCCAAGTTTTTCTCGCAAAGCGTCGCTGGTTTGAAGATCGATATCGTACAAGTCGTTCAACACGACTCTGCCACCTCCAACTCGCCAATGGCAAAGATGAACCACCGCATACGCATGTGCATCATCTTCAGCGTCGTAACGCGTCAATGGGCGTGAATCGGGATAAGTGAATTTATAGCCAAGCTCGCCTCTTGCAGTAAGACCTTCCAATGCAGGTGCGTCCATGACATATGAAAAGGCAAAGTCAAAAGACGAGCTCAAAGATGTTTCCTCGCACGGGTGAAAAGCCGCTGAGCCGGCTTTTTGCAAAATGCCTTTCATGCCCTTGAGTTCGATCGCTTGAAGGGAGGATTGAAGGTGCTTATTTTGAGCGGACTCTGGGCTCAGTAGGGCGTGATCAATTAAAATTACAAGCTTGTCGTTGCTTATTTTCTCAAACAAGTTGGAAATTGAAGATTTTTGTGCGATATTCATTGCGCTATTGTGAACGATGAGACAATGGTGCATAACAAAATGATCAAAATATCCTCTATTCCCTTTGAATGTCGTTTAGGCTGGCGGTACACGCGAGCTAGGCGTGGTTCTCGAAAAAACACTTTCATTTCCTTCATCTCTGGTGTTTCAATGTTTGGCATCGCTCTTGGTGTGGCTGCGTTGATCATCGTATTGAGTGTGATGAACGGTTTTCAAAAAGAGGTCAGAGATCGCATGTTATCCGTGGTCTCACATGTGGAAATTATGTCATCCCAAGATGCAGCATTGGAGGATTGGCCGACGCTTCAAGAGAGTTTGTCTCAAAATGTTGAAGTTCTAGGTTCGGCGCCTTACGTCACCGAGCAGGCCTTGCTGGTCAAAGGAGAGATGATGCGTGGCTCATTGATCCGGGGTATTGACCCGCTTCAAGAGTACAAAGTATCTGAGTTTGCGACGCAGTTGTCAGAGCAAATGACATCGCAATTGCAAGCAGGACGCTTTGGAGTTATTTTGGGTGATGAGTTGGCTTACTCCATGAATGTTCAAGTTGGGGATTCGGTGGTGATTTTGTCGCCCGGGGGGCAGTTTTCACCTGCAGGGATGCTGCCACGGATGAAACAATTGCGAGTCATTGGCTTGTTCAAATCTGGGCATTATGAATTTGATGCATCGTTGGTGCTGATGCACATTGAGGATGCCAAAGCTTTGTTCAGATTGAGTGGGCCCAATGGATTGCGAGTAAAGTTGGTCAAGCCTCAAGAGGCTAGAAGTTTTTCACAAGAACTTCAGGCAAAGCTTGGAGGTGCATTCAGTGTTAGTGATTGGACTCGACAAAATAAGACATGGTTTGCTGCCGTTCAAGTTGAGAAAAGAATGATGTTTATCATATTGACTTTAATTGTTGCAGTTGCAGCATTCAATTTGGTAAGCACATTGGTCATGACCGTGACCGATAAATTGGCTGATATTGCGATCATGAGAACTCTGGGTGCAACGCCTGCCTCGGTCATGTTTATTTTCATGATTCAGGGTTCATTGGTGGGTGTCATTGGCACCTTTCTTGGCTTCGTCGGTGGAACACTTGTAGCTTTGAACATCGACGTGATCGTGCCTTTTATTGAAAAGTTGCTTGGAGCACATTTCTTGCCCAAAGATATTTACTTTATTTCAAGCATGCCAAGCGACCCTCAAGTGGCTGATATTGCGCCTATTGTGATCATCTCTCTTTGTATGTCCTTGTTGGCAACACTTTATCCAAGTTGGAGAGCAAGTCGGGTCAATCCTGCTGAGGCGCTGCGCTATGAGTGAAGTCAACATGGAGTTTGTTCTCCAAGCTCAATCGGTTTCTAAGCGTTTTCAAGATGGGCGACTTGATGTTCGTGTTTTGGAAGAGGTCAATTTAAGCTTAAAGCGAGGAGAAAGCCTCGCGATCGTTGGGGCCTCAGGATCGGGTAAAAGCACGCTTCTTCATATCTTGGGTGGCTTAGACCGTGCGAGCCATGGCGAAGTGCAATTGATGGGGCAGTCCTTATCAAATTTAACAGCAAGTCAATTGGGCATGCTGCGCAACACGCATTTAGGATTTGTTTATCAATTCCATCATTTATTGGCTGAGCTCAATGCTTGGGAGAATGTAGCGATGCCTTTGTGGATCAGACGGGAGTCCTCTCAAAGCAGTCAACTGCAAGCGCAGCAATTGTTGTCTCAGTTAGGGCTTTCTCAAAGGCTGACACACCGGCCTTCTGAGTTATCCGGTGGTGAGCGTCAAAGGGTTGCCATAGCACGAGCGCTTGTAACAAAGCCAGCTTGTGTTTTGGCTGATGAGCCCACCGGTAATTTGGATAGACAAACAGCCAAAGAGGTTTTTGAGCTGATGCTGTCCATGTCAAAGTCGATTCAGACTTCCTTTGTCGTGGTGACCCATGATCCTGAGTTGGCCGCTCTTTGTGATGCGGTGATGAATTTAAAGGATGGCCATTTGTCGGTCAACTCAAGTGGTATTTGACAAGATGGAACACGCGCCCTAAGCATGATGAATTGGATCGATTCACATTGTCATTTGGATGCCTTGGAGTTTGAGATTGATCGTCTTGAGGTTCGCCAAGCTGCTAGACAGTTAGGGGTCAGTGCTTGCGTGATCCCATCGGTTGAGAAAGCCAATTTTCAAACGGTCAAACAACTTGCCCATCAAACCCAAGATTTCTACGCTTTAGGTATTCATCCCTTGTACACGGGTCAATGCAAGGCTGGGGATTTGGAGCATTTGCGTCAAGAGATTCAATCAAATTTGCTCGATCCAAGGTTGATCGCAGTCGGTGAGATTGGTCTAGATGGTTGGGTGACTTCGCTCGATTGGCCTTTGCAGTTGCACTATTACAAAGCGCAGTTAAAACTTGCCAAGTTCTTTAAATTACCAGTCGTTTTGCATGTCAGAAAATCAGCCGATGATTTGCTCAAGGGGTTGCGAGAAATACAAGTCTCAGGAGGTATTGCGCATGCCTTTACGGGCAGCTTGCAACAAGCCCAAAAATTCATCGACTTGGGTTTTTGTTTGGGCTTTGGTGGTGCTATCAGTTTTGACCGGGCCAATCGATTGCGCACGTTGCTCAAGAACCTACCTCTAAGTGCTATTGTTTTGGAGACAGACTCGCCTGATATGGCGCCAAAATGGATTTATGTGCAGGCTCAAGATAGAGTTCGGGGAAAAGCCCAGGCTCGAAATGAGCCCATGCATTTGCCACAAATTGCCAAAGTCGTTGCTGATATCAAAGGGATTGACTTGGAAGATTTGGCGCTTTGTTCATCGCAAAACGTTCGCCGCGTCCTGCCGAGGATGTCTGAGCCCGAAAAAAATCCAACCTAGATCAAACATAAAAATGGGATACCAGTTTTGAAGAATAAATCAAAGTTACCAGATGTTAATTTCTCAGAACATGCTGGTGTTCGTTACCTCCATTTGGGCAGTGAGTGGGTTCAAGGGTCCATGCATTTGGACAGTCCTTTTGATATTCACCTTGAGTATGTTCAGCGGATGATGGCTTGGCTTTTGTTGATGGATCCTAAAAGCATGGAGGGTCGACAGTGCATGCAATTGGGTCTGGGTGCAGGGTCATTGACAAAGTTTTGTTTTAAAAAAATGAAATTAAAAACGACTGCAATTGAAATCAATCCTCAAGTTGTTGCTGCTTGTAGGTTGTGGTTTAAAGTACCGAATGACACGAAACTCTTGTCCGTGATTTTGGGGGATGCAGAGGAGGTGGTAGCACATGAGTTGTGGCGAGGAAAGATCGATGCGCTGCAGGTTGATTTGTACGACCAAGAGGCAGCCGCACCTGTGCTCGATAGCCATGACTTTTATAAAGACTGTCGAAGTCTTTTGACAGAGGATGGCGTAATGGTCGTTAACCTATTTGGAAAAGATAGTCACTTTGATAAAAGTTTATCAAAGATCAAAGAGATCTTTGAAGGAGGTTCGGTGTGGTGTTTCAAGCCCACCAAAGAAGGCAACACGGTCGTCATGGCTCAAAAAGCCTGCATAGAAATCAGCAAAGAATCTTTGATGGAACGGTCTGAGGTCATTCGCTCTCGCTATGGATTGCCTGCGCACAAGTGGTTGAAAGTTTTAAGTCAGACTTAGTTGGCGTTAACCCTAGGTTTAAATTTATAGTAGATAATAGAATGGTTTTAACGTGCTTTATTAGGGTATTCCACTAGTAAAGATCTTGAGCCTTGGCTCACAATTCGCCATCCGTAAGAAATGTCTAGGAGAATTTTGTGAATATTAAGAGTCAGAAAGACTTTTTCTCAGGACTCATGTTCCTGATTGTTGGTGGGGTTTTTGCATATGGTGCAACCTCTTATTCCATTGGATCGGCAGCTAGGATGGGCCCAGGCTACTTCCCTTTGCTTTTGGGCGTCATCTTGGCTATCCTTGGTGCATTTGTTTTGTTTTTCTCTTTAGTTGTTGAAAGACCTGACAGTGACCCCGTTGGAAAGTTTGCATGGGCGCCCATTTTGTACGTCCTTGGCTCAAACATCTCTTTTGGCATCATGCTCGTGGGTTTACCAAGCATTGGTTTACCTTCGTCAGGCATGATCGCTTCGATCTTTGTTTTGACGCTGATTGCCAGCAAAGCCGGTGACAAATTCATACTTCGCGAAGTTTTGATTTTGGCAACTGTTTTGTCAGTCATTTGCTACTTGGCCTTCATCATGTTGCTCAAGTTGCAAATGCCCGTGTGGCCTGTCTATATTACCGGTTGAGGAGTAGGAAACGATGGATTTATTTTCAAACCTTGCACTAGGCTTTAGTGTTGCTGCAACTCCTTTAAATTTGGTTTACTGCTTTATTGGTTGTTTGTTGGGTACTTTGATTGGCGTGTTGCCAGGCGTTGGTCCTGTTGCAACGATTGCGATGCTGTTGCCTGCAACGTATGCTTTGCCACCCGTGGCAGCGTTGATCATGTTGGCTGGTATTTATTACGGCGCACAATATGGTGGTTCAACCACCGCGATTTTGGTGAACTTGCCTGGTGAAGCTTCTTCAGTGGTGACCACCATTGACGGCTATCAAATGGCCAGACGAGGCCGTGCCGGCCCTGCCTTAGCAGCTGCTGGCTTGGGTTCATTTTTCGCTGGTTGTGTTGGGACTTTGATTTTGGCTGCTTTCGCACCCCCATTGACAGAGTTGGCCTTCAAATTCGGGCCTGCTGAATATTTTTCATTGATGGTTCTAGGTTTGATTGGTGCTGTGGTTTTGGCCTCAGGCTCTTTGATCAAAGCCATTGCGATGATTATTCTGGGCCTTCTGATGGGCTTGATCGGTACCGATGTGAACTCTGGCGTTGCACGCTTTAGCTTAGACATCCCAGAGTTGACCGATGGGGTAGGCTTTGTTGTGATTGCGATGGGTGTGTTTGGATACGGTGAGATCATCTCCAACTTGTCCTTGCCCGAGGATGAGCGTGAAGTCTTTACATCTGGTGTGACTGGCTTGTTCCCAACGGCTGAAGACTTTAAGAACATGATCCCCGCTGTATTGAGAGGTACAGCTTTAGGTTCTATTCTGGGTGTTTTACCTGGTGGCGGTGCCTTGTTAGCGGCTTTTGCGGCCTACACGGTGGAGAAGAAAACCAAATTGCGTCCTGGTGAAGTACCTTTTGGTCAGGGTAACATTCGCGGAGTGGCCGCTCCAGAGTCTGCAAACAATGCGGGCGCACAGACATCTTTCATTCCATTGCTCACCTTAGGTATTCCACCTAACGCGGTGATGGCTTTGATGGTGGGCGCGATGACGATTCACAATGTACAGCCAGGCCCTCAGGTGATGACAAGCAACCCAGAATTGTTCTGGGGATTGATTGCATCCATGTGGCTAGGAAACTTGATGTTGATCATCTTGAATCTGCCACTCATTGGCATGTGGATCAAGTTGCTGACTGTGCCTTATCGCTTCTTGTTCCCTGCGATCATTTTGTTCTGCGCGGTCGGTGTTTATTCAACCAACAACAACTCATTTGATATTTGGATGGTGGCTGTGTTTGGTTTCATCGGTTATTTGTTTGTGAAACTCGGTTGCGAGCCACAGCCACTCTTGCTGGGATTCATTTTGGGCCCCATGATGGAAGAAAACTTGCGCCGTGCATTGCTCTTGTCAAGGGGAGACTGGACCGTTTTTGTGACGCGTCCTTTGTCAGGCAGTTTGCTTTTCGTGGCTTTGATTTTGCTCGTGGTCGTGTTGTTGCCATCGGTCAAATCCAAGCGAGAAGAGGCTTTCGTGGAAGAGTAACAAATTGACATTTGTTTGAATTGAGATTGCCCTTAAAAATGGCGTTTGTCTTTTCAGTCAATTGAACAACCAACACCCACTCTTTTTCACAGAAGAGTGGGTTTTTTAATACCCAAAGAAAGAACCCATGTCCAAGTCATTTCTACCGAAACTTTTCACATTGCTTTTGTCGATGTACATGGGTTTGAGCGTGCAGGCTCAATCCACTTATCCCAACAAGGCCATCAACTTTATCGTGCCCTATGGTGCGGGTGGTGGAGCAGATTCACGCAGCAGACAAATTGCGCAAGGCATGAGTGTGCTTTTAAAGCAACCCATTGTGGTTGAAAACAGGGCTGGTGCGGGCGGAAATATAGGTACAGAGTTCATCGCACGTGCGGCGCCAGATGGTTATGTCATCGGTATGGGCAACTTTGCACCCTTGGCGGTCAACAAGACCTTGTTTGGCAATTTGCGCTACGACCCTGAATCAGACCTCACGCCCATCATGTTGATTGAGAAAGGACCCTTGGTCTTGTCAGTCAACCCAAGTTCTAGTTTCAAGACCATTCAAGACATTGTCAC
>JBAXNB010000087.1:0-10247 GCA_037134015.1 Betaproteobacteria bacterium
CAATTTGTCCACTCGCACCTCCCTTGTTTTCAATCACAACGGGCTGCTTGAGTCGATCCCCCAATTTCTGTGCGACAGCTCTTGCGACGACATCTGTAGCGCCGCCAGCGGGGTAGGGCACCACCATTTTGATGGCGCGCTCCGGATAGTCGGCATGGGCCAAACCGAGGCCCATAGCGCATGTTAAAAGTTGCAGACCGAGCGCACCAAAGAGGCTTGTTGGACATGCAAGAATTTTTCGGAAATATTTAAACATTTCGACCTCCAAAATCACACAAATACAGTTATCAGATGCTCCTATTTGGATAAGCGATCCATCTGCTACTAATTTTATGCGATAGACCAAATCTTTAATCAACTCATTGCCTCAGATGACCTAGGTACTTACCTCAATAGGTATTTATCAGAGGCTTCTCAATAGAATCCCTCACACAATCGAAAGATTTGCAGTTCTATAATCAAAATTGAAAGGTATTCATCCTTCAAGGTTTGAATGCAAGGTTCCGTGCTTAAAAAGATCGAAGGGGTGTGCTTTGAAAAGACTAGAAAACCGCGTCGCCATCATTACCGGTGCGGCTGGTGGTTTGGGGCGTGCGACCTCGGTTCAATTTGTCAGGGAGGGCGCTGAAGTTTGCTTGATCGATATCAACGATTGCGATAGCCTTGTTGCAGAGCTCAAAGCTTTGAATTCATCCCTCAATCCGCTTGTTTTGAAAGCCGATGTTACGCAAGAGCAGTCCATTTTGGAGGCGGTGTCTCAAGCTGTTGAGCAATTTAAAAAAATCGATGTCCTTGTGAACATTGCCGGGATCGTGTCTCAAGGTAGCTCCTCTGATGTGAGCTTGGAGGAGTGGCACAGGGTCTTGAACATCAATTTGACCAGCACCTTCATTTGTTCCAAAGCGGTGTTGCCTCATATGCGACGTGAGCGTTACGGACGCATCATCAGCATGAGCTCTGTTTTGTCAAAAAATGGTGGCAATCCTAGACCTTGGATCAACCCAGAAGAGCAGGCAAGAGCTGGAAATGTTGCCTACGGCGTCTCCAAGGCGGGCATCAATGCACTGACCTTTTTTTTGGCAAAAGAGAATGCTCACCATGGCATCACGGTCAATGCAATCGCCCCTGGCCCTATTGCTTCCAACATGACCACCCATTTCCCTCAATCCCTCAAAGACCTCATCCCAGTGGGGCGCATGGGCAAAGCCGAGGACATTGCCGAGGCGGTCACCTTTTTGGCCGCTGAAACAGCGGGTTTCATCACCGGAGAAGTCTTGGACGTCAATGGTGGTTCTTGGATAGACTAAACAACCCTCACAAACAACGATAAAAATGGAGATTGCATGAAGCGCATTTGTCAAATACCGGTCCTGATCTTGGTCTTGTCATTTCTTTGGGGCGGGGTCCATGCACAAGAGAAGTACCCCTCTAAACCTGTTCGAGTGATCGTGCCATTTGCCGCTGGAGGTGCGACAGACGTGCTCACGCGAATTGCAGCGGCAGAGCTCACCCAAAAACTGGGCCAAAGTTTCATTGTAGAAAACAACACAGGTGCCGGTGGCTTGATCGGGGCAGCTCAAGTCAACAAAGCCAAGGCCGATGGCTACACTTTACTGGCCGGCTCGCCAGGACCCATCACCATCATGCCTGCCATCAGTCGCACCCCCATCAGCTTTAATGCAGAGCGTGACTTTGTGCCCATCACTTTGATTGCGGACAGTCCAGGTGCTTTTGTGGTGGGTAAGAGTTCTAGCTTCAAATCGGTGCAAGAAATTTTGACGGCGGCCAAGGCGTCTCCAGGCAAAATCACCTGTGGATCTTCCGGTGTGGGTGCATTCAGCCACTTGAATTGTGAGTTGCTCAAAAGCTTGGCAGGTTTGGACATTACCCATGTACCCTACCGTGGAGCTGCCCCGGCGATGATGGATCTGGTGGCTGGAAATTTTGATTTCTTGATCGAGAATTACCCCTCTCCCCAAAAACTCATTGACACGGGGGATGTCAAACTACTTGCTGTTACCTCTAGACAGCGCTTCGCTCTCAAGCCCAACACGCCAACGGTCATAGAAGCAGGCGTTGCGGGTCATGTGATGAGTGCATGGATAGGGCTGATGGCACCTACTGGCACGCCACAAGCTGTGATTGATTTGATTTACAAGGAACTCTCTTTGTCCTTAAAAGATCCCACAATTCAAAAGCGCATGTTTGACATGGGGGTGGTTCCTGGAGGGAACACGCCTGCTGAATTTGCAGTCTATTTGGCCAAAGAGCGAGAGACCTACAAAGAGTTGGCGATCAAAACCGGGCTCAAAATAGACTAAAGCGCTTGTCGTGGAAATACGCCAGCACTCGCTCCTGCGTCCAGCGAGATCAATTGCCCCGTGATGGAGCTCGCACCGCTTGAGGTCAAGAACAAGGCCGTTTGGGCGAACTCTTGCGCGGTGGGGAGACGACCCAAGGGCAAAGACTCCGCGGCAATTTTAAGACCTTCTTCTTTTGTCATCTGAGTTGCCTCAAATGCGCTAAAAAGAAATGGCGTTTCAATGGCGGCAGGTGCAATGCCATTGACGCGTAAACCGTTGCGGGCGAATTCTAAAGACAATGATTTCACGAGCCCTGCAATCGCATGCTTTGAGGTGGTGTAGATGCTTCTGTTTGCTCTTGCCATCGTGCTTTGCAATGAACAAGTGAAAATCAAATGAGACTTTGGATTTTGAAGAAGACTTGGAATCGCCGTTTGTGCGCAAAAAATGGAACCCAAAACATTGACGTCCAATATGTTTTGAATTTGTTCTTTCGTGGCTGTTAAAAACTCACCTGCGAAGGGAGCACCCGCATTGACCAAGTAAACTTGGATGGCACCTTTAAAAAAGGATTCACTCAAATGGACCAAGCGACTGCAATCTTCATGACATTTGACATCGCATTGAATAAACTTGAGCCGGGGCTCATGTTCCAAAAACAAGGGTTGGAGTAAATCAATATTTTCTTTGATGTCAGCCAAGACCACTTGAGCGCCTGTCTTGAGGAATGCGTGAGCACACGCTAGTCCCAAGACGCCCAGTCCACCCGTGATGACGACATTCATGAAAAAAGGTCCTTCAATAGAGTCGAGAGAGCTCTATCTCTCAAGAGTTGATGGAAACACGCCAAAAAATAGATCTGACAGCTTTAAACCCAAACTTAGAATTCACCTCTCAATTCTAAAGTGTAAGTGACTCTCCATTGAGGGTTTACCTATCAAGTAAAATTCATTTTATGGCGTAAATTTGTTTCGCAAACCGTTGAATTTATCTTAAAATTCGAGCAACATTTTTTTAAGAAGTCCACACATGAACGCACCTGCCTTGCACATTGACCCTAAAACCTCTGCACTCGTCTTGATCGATCTTCAATACGGAATTGTTGGAATGAATGTCTTTCCCCGATCCAGCGCTGAAGTCATCTCCAACGCAAGCAAACTGGTTCAAGCCTTTCGCAAACACCATGCAACCGTTGTCTTGGTGAGTGTGGGCAATTTACCCGATGCTCACGACTTGCTCAATCCCATCACAGATGCGCCTGCACTCAGCATTGCAAGTCGCCCTGCTAACTTCTCAACTTTGGTCACCGAGCTCGATGTCCAACCCTCGGATCTGTTGATCACCAAGCGCCAGTGGGGTGCTTTTTACGGTACCGAACTCGATTCTCAATTGAGAAGAAGAGGTATCAAAACCATCGTCTTAGGCGGAATCTCCACCAATGTGGGCGTTGAATCCACGGCCAGGGACGCTTATGAGCGCAATTTTGAGCAAGTGTTTGTAGAAGATGCGATGGCTAGCCCTTCTCTTGAAGCGCATCAAGGCACGCTGAAATACACCTTCCCCAGACTTGGTCGCACGCGCACAACTCAGGCGGTGATGGACGCATTGGGTTGACACAATCTTGGGGGAACTTCAATAGAGGCCGGTCTATTCGATGCTCTGGTGACCTGAGGCGTGTAGCCCGGCTTTTCGACCAAACACCATTCCCTTTAAAACCGAAGTTGCTCCTGTATAGGTTCCCCAGTAGGAGCCAATGATTTCTCCAGCCGCGTAGAGATTTTCAATCGGATAGCCATCTGAGTGAAGTACCCTTGCGTTTTCATCTACCTTGAGTCCGCCAAACGTGAAGACGTTGGCGGATACTATGGGATAAGCATGAAATGGGGCCTCGTTGATTGGGCATGCCCAATTCGATTTAGGTGGTGTCAAGTGCTTGGTTCTTAGGCCATCCAATTCCAAGGGTTTCCAGTCTTCCCCAGAGCAAGCTTGGTTGTAGTTCTCAATCGTTGAGATCAATGTATCAACTGGTACATGAATGCTTTTGGCCAGATCCATCAAAGTGTTGGCCACAATTGGGGCTTGATCGCTACGAATACCAAGTCGGTAGTTGGGAATGCGTTGATGTCGGGCATCCAAGATGACCCAGGCCAAGCCATTGGTTTGCAGGTGAATTTTCCGAGTGATGGATTCGTAATAGGCGTCCACGGTACCAATCGCCTCATCTGTAAAGCGTTGGCCTTCTTGGTTAACCAAAACGCCATAGGGAAAGATAAAGATGGATGGCTCTGACATCCCCGATCTGGGATCAATGGGCTCGGCATGGTAGGAGCCAAAGTCGCCACAAGTAGCCGCCCCCAATTTAAGCGCCATGTCGATGCCTTCACCACGGTTGTAATAACCACCTTTGCAGATGGGGCGCAAATAGATCGAGCGCGAGCCAATGTAGCGGGTCATCATTTCGGCATTGCCTTGAAAGCCCCCGCTGGCCAAAACGACGGGACCTTTGAGAAAAAGAGGTGCCGCATTGACTTTTCTCGCCTTGAGGCCCGTGATTTGGCCGCTTTCATTCTCAACCAATTCCCTTGCAGTGGTCTCATAAAGAATTTCAACACCCAACTTCTCAGCTCGGGCAAATAAAACGTCAATCAAGCCTTGACCGCCCCCGATAGGCAAGAGCCTAGGTTGAGATTTGGTCAAGAACTGTGTCGGTAAAAAATCAAACTTAGCGCCAATGCTTTCGAACCATTTCACAGTAGGCCCAGCATTTTGAGCAAAAGTGTTGATGAAGTTGGGGTCTAGCAAGCTCAAGCTTCGGATCAATCCAGTCTCGTGCGCATCGGCACTTCTTTCCACCAAGTCTGGATCAATGGCTGCGCTGCCATTTTCAGCCAAGTGGGTTTCAAAGTCATCGCTCACTTCAGAGTGACTCTTCATACGCAAATAGGCTTCGGTGTATCGACTTTGCCCACCGCGCTCTTCAAAGGGTGCTCGTTCAAGAGCAAGTACACGCAAGCCAAGCTCAGCTGCGCTCACCGCTGCTGAGAGTCCGGCCACGCCACATCCCACAACAATCAAATCGTATTCGTACTTTTGACTCATAGATAGCCCATCATTGGTAATGAAAATAAAGGGTAGAGTTTACATTTCAAACTACAAGACATTTCAAAGGTGTAAGACTCTTTGCTGCATCATAGATCTGCTGATCTGGCAAAGATCTTAAGCCAATACCCATCAGACACGGGTCAGTGTTTTGCCTGATGTAAAGACTAAAATTTGGGAAAAATCTTTCTAATCCCTTGGCTTATTTTCTTGATTTTCTTCCATCCTTAGATCGGATGGATTGACCTAGGGTGGTCCAAATGGTGTCCTTGCTGCTCCAAATCTAAGTGGTGTTCTAACCAAGCTTTGGAACAAATTTTTTACCGTGCTACGTTTTTATAAATAATTCAATCTAGAGTTGACGACGCAAATTCACTACTCGATCTCGCTTCATTTGATTTTCTTTTACGGTTTCATCGATCTCACGCATCACACCTCGCAAATCAACTGGTTTGTGCTTGGTCACAAAATTACCTGTGAGTTCCGTTGTCTCTGTCAAGATGCCTCTAGCATACAAATCCCAAATTTCAAGGCCGTAATTGGATGAAAGTAAAGCGTGGTCGAATTGTCCAAAGTATTGCCGCAAATTGTTAACATCTCGAAGAAGCATTCGTTGGGCGTGGTTGTTGCCAGCCGCATCTACAGCCTGAGGTAAATCAATGATCACTGGTCCATCAGCTGCCATTAAGATGTTGAATTCAGACAAGTCTCCGTGGACTACACCAGCACAAAGCATCCTAACCACCTCTTTGATTAAAGAAGCGTGGTGTTTCTTGGCTTCTGGGGCTGACATTTGAATATCGTTGAGTCTTGGCGCAGCATCCCCATTCGCATCGGTCACCAATTCCATCAAAAGCACGCCTTCACAAAAATTATGGGGTTTTGGAACGCGCACTCCAGCAGCAGCCAAGCGATACAAGGCGTCTACTTCCGCACTTTGCCATGCAGCCTCTTGGGCTTGTCGTCCAAATTTAGTACCTTTGGCCATGGCCCGCGCCTGTCGAGAGTTTTTAACTTGCCGATTCTCAGTATAGTCAACGGCTTGACGAAAGCTGCGCTGGTTTGACTCTTTGTAGATTTTTGCGCAAAAAGTCTCGTCACCAAGGCGGACAACGTAAACCATGGCCTCTTTGCCACTCATAAGTTGTCTAACGACGGTATCAATGAAGCCTTCTTCGAGCAAAGGTTCTAGTCGAGGGGGTATTTTCATAGAAAGTATTGTGCACTAGTTTTTGCTCAATTAAGCACACTTTTGTTCTATAGACCCGCTTTGACTGTCACTTTTGACGAACAGTAAATGAAAGTAATTGTTGCAACAGAGCTTTTATAGCTCTCGTTTTGGATGGGTTTTTGACTTGAGAAATCTTGTTTCATCCATTTAGAGGCGCAGGAATCGATTTGAAGAGGAGGATTCGAACTACTGAATAACATCACCCTTGACCGTTATTCGCCGCAACTTTCTAAGTTCTGACGCATCAAAATTTGTTCTGGCATGTAAAACACAGCGATTGTCCCAAATCAACAAGTCACCGATGCTCCAAATATGCTCGTACATGAATTTTTTATTTTCTTGATGATTGAACAGCATATTCAACAAGTCATCACTTTCTTGGCTGGAGAGTCCAACGATAGATTCAGTCATCAATCGGTTGACATACAGGGCTTTTTTCTTCGTGACGGGGTGAGTGCAAATCATCGGCTGTGCAAACGATTTGGTCTCCTTTGAACGATGGGTGTTCTTGCGCGAAATAATGGTAGGTGCTGCCGAGCCTGGCTCATAGGAATTAATGGCTTTCAGGTCTTTGATTCTAGATTTAATCTCATCATCTAAGCTGTCGTAAGCCATGTACATATTCGCAAATATGGTGTTTCCACCAATTTTTGGAATATTGATTGCGTATAAAAAAGTAGCCATTGAGGGCTTTTCCACATAACACATGTCGGTGTGAAAGTACATTTCCCCATCAGGTAATGCGCCAACATATTTTCCATTCTCTTTCTCGTTGGTGATGTACATGATAGCGGGGTGACTTTTACTGATGGCATATTCGCCCTGAGTGTGTGCCAATTCCCCGAAGTATTCGCCAAATTTAATTTGCTGAATTTCATCAAGGATTTGATTTGGAAAGCACAATACACCGTGGGTATACCAAGTATTTTTGATGAAATCTATTTCCTCTTGATTCAATAGATTCCTCAAATCTACCTCACTGATTTTTGCTCCAACGCTTTTGTTAAGTAAATCGATTTTCATGTTTGATGGAGTCTTTGATCAGCATTGTTAAAGCAATGGACATAGTGAATGGCTTTAGTCGCTTGCAATGTTTCCGGTATCAACAATTTTTTTCCATTCGGAAGATTCCCTTTTCATCAATTGCAATAAGTCATCCGATGATCCAGGGTTTGCAATGATCCCTTTCTTGGATAGTTCATCTTGCATTTCTGCGGAGCTAAAAATGGCAACAATTTCGCGACTGAGTCGCTTGACCACCTCAGTATTTGTGTTTTTTGGCAGGTAGGCACCTAACCAATCATAATCGTTAAGATCTTTGATGCCAGATTCTTTGAATGTGGGAATATTGGGTGTCCAAATTGATCTTGAGTCGCCGCTGGTTGCCAGCATGCGAAGCTTGCCTGAATTCACCATCTGTAACAAAGAGTGCAATGGAAAAAATCCCATTTGAACTTGACCTCCGACTAAATCTGTAACGGCACCAGCAGAACCTTTGTAGGGGACATGAACCAAGTTTGCTCCAGTCATTTGTTTGAACATCTCGGTGCGCAAGTGGTGTGGTGTGCCGCTACCAGGTGTTCCGTAATTTAGCTCGTTGGGGCGTGACTTGGAGTATTCAATCAATTGAGCAATTGAAGTAACTGGAACTTCAGGATTTACAGCGATAGCTACCAACATTTTGCCCAGCCTGGCTACTGTAGCAAAATCATTGATGGGATCGAAGGGTAAATTCTTATTTAAAGCCTTGATCATCGCCATCGTATTAGGCGCAATAAGTATCGTATTGCCGTCGGCTTGAGCATTGGCGACAAAACTGATAGCAATGATTCCACTGGCCCCAGTTTTGTTTTCGACCACCACAGGTGAGCCGGTTCTCTTGGATAATCTTGGTGCCATCAATCGTGCGGCAATATCGCTACCAGTTCCTGAAGTTGTAGGAACAATTAACGTTATCAATTTACCATCGCTATTTTGTGCAAAGAGTGAGAGTGCACAAAAATATAGACCCACAAGTAAAGTAATTGATTTCAGTTTCATTTTTCACTCCTCAGTGCATGCAGTTTCCACCATCCACTACCAGTGTCTGACCTGTAATAAAGTCACTGTCATGAGAGGCGAAAAATAAAATGGCGCCTGTTAGGTCATCTGGTGTTTGAACTCTTTTTAAAGCGCGAACATTTGCCGCATCGGATCTCATTTTTAAAATGGATTCGTTTGGATTTTCTTCAGATAAAGTACTTCCAGGAGCAATACAATTGACGCAAATGTTGTGATCACCAACTTCATTGGCCAAAGTTTTTGTAAAACCAATGATTCCCGCTTTTGAAGTGACATAGTGAATTCGGCTTGGGGAGCCTTTGACCGCAGTACTTGAGCTGATGTTGATGATTTTTCCGTAGCGAAGCTTCTTCATTTCTGCGATGACAGCTTTGGAGACCAACCAAGTGCCTTTGACGTTGACAGACATCATCAAGTCCCATTCATCGATACTGATTTCATCATACGGGGCTCTTGACATGGGAATCGTTGCAAAAATTGCAGCATTGTTCACAAGAATATCAATTTTTTCAAATTGTTTGATTGTTTCTGAAACCATGTTGGCAACACTTGCTTCAGACGTCACATCTGTTTGAATGCCGATGGCTTTGTACCCTTTGGAATTTAATTCTAGAGCTGTTTTTTCTGTGGCTTTAGAGTCCAGCTCAGCGATGACCACACGAGCACCCTCCGAGGCCAATCTCTCCGCATAAAATTTTCCGATGCCGTGACCAGAACCTGTGACGATTGCAACTTTGCCATCTAAACGTTTCATTTTTTGTGAATTTCTTGATTAAAAAAAGATTGTAAATATTGGCTGAAAACCCATCATTTGACTATGGTGTTAACCCTCCTGTATCTTACTTTTCATCACGTCTATGCTTGGTTTTTACTGATTGACGCTTATCGTCATTCTTTTAAAATGACTCTTTTTAAAGCATTGAAAAAATCAAGGAGATATTTCTTTTGTTAAGGTTTTTTTGCATCCGATATGTATTGGTACTGATTGTTGTTGCTGCCTCCTATCAGTTTTGTAACGCTGAGGATTCTCTTGGTTCCAAAAGCTCAACGGCCAAGAGTCCTCCAACGATCAAACTCATTGAAAGTTCACCATCGCCTCCTCCAGCAACTGGCACCATCAAAATTATTGTTCCTTACTCCCCAGGAACAGGAATAGATCTTATTGCTCGAGCTGTCAGCCCCGAGTTGACTAGAATTAGAAAGCAGTCCGTGATTGTTGAAAATTTTCAGGGGGCTAGTGGCAATATAGGCGCCATGATGGTGGCCAAGAGTTTGCCAGACGGGTTGACATTGATGGTGAATGCTAAAACTTTCTCTATTGCCCCCATGCTCTACAAAAATGTGACCTATGACGCTGTCAATGATTTCACGCCCATTACATTAGCAGCTTATGGCACCTCAGTTTTGGTGACCCATCCTAAAAGTGGCTTTTTAGATTTTAGAGAATTCATTCAACGCGCCAAGGCTCAACCTGGTGTTCTGACCTATGCTTCTGCAGGTCTTGGAACCAGTCAGCATATTTCAATGGAATTGCTGAAAGATATTTCAAAAAT
>JBAXNB010000088.1:0-10069 GCA_037134015.1 Betaproteobacteria bacterium
GGCCATTTATACGCCTCACGTCGATACCGGCGACTTCATTGTCGTCATCAACGCCTCCAAGATCCGTGTCACCGGCAACAAAGCCTTGGACAAAGTCTATTACCGTCACTCAGGTTACCCTGGCGGCATTTACGGGACCAACTTCCGTGACATGCAAGCCAAGCACCCTGGTCGTGCGCTCGAGAAAGCCGTCAAGGGCATGCTGCCCAAAGGCCCATTGGGTTATGCCATGATCAAAAAACTCAAGGTCTATGGCGGTGCCGAGCATCCCCATAGTGCGCAGCAACCCAAAGAGTTAACGATTTAAGGAGCCACAAATGATTGGTGAATGGAACAATGGCACGGGACGTAGAAAGTCCAGTGTCGCCAGAGTCTTCATAAAGAAGGGCTCAGGCAAAATTACGATCAATGGCAAGGACATCACCGAGTATTTCGGTCGTCAAACCTCGATCATGATTGCAAAACAACCCTTGGTGCTGACCAACCATGTGGAGTATTTTGACATTCAAGTCAATTTACATGGCGGTGGCGAGTCGGGTCAAGCCGGCGCCGTTCGACATGGCATCACACGTGCGTTGATCGATTACGATCAAAACCTCAAGCCTACCCTCTCACAAGCCGGTTACGTGACGCGTGACGCACGTGAAGTGGAGCGTAAAAAGGTCGGTTTGCATTCTGCTCGCCGTCGCAAGCAGTTCAGCAAGCGTTGATTTTTTTTGTGGGGCTCTCATCAGCAGAGCCTCTTCAAAACGCCCCTTGGCAGCCATGCTCAAGGGGTTTTTTAATGTCTTCTTTGAGGCCTGCTTAGCCCCAAGAGTGTTGTTTTCATTAACCCTGATGCAGGTGATGTTGTCATTTTTTTGGTAAAGTGAACCACTTAGAAGACCAAAAGCTCTTTTTTTAATTGATTGTTGGGAGACTCGCATGAGTGCCGTAGCTGAAAACATTGAATCCGTGATGCCCGAACCCATTGTCTTTACAGACAGTGCCGCTGCAAAGGTGGCTGACTTGATTGCAGAAGAGGGTAACCCTGAACTCAAGTTGCGCGTGTTTGTGCAAGGTGGGGGCTGTTCTGGTTTTCAGTATGGTTTTACCTTTGATGAAATCACCAATGAAGATGACACCACGATGAGCAAGCACGGGGTTTCATTGCTGATCGATGCCATGAGTTACCAGTACCTCTTAGGTGCCGAGATTGATTACAAGGAAGATTTGCAGGGCTCACAATTTGTGATCAAAAACCCCAACGCGACCACCACCTGTGGATGTGGTTCGTCTTTCTCGGTTTGAGCTCATCACACACATCTGAGGCTGCTCCAACAGACTGACAAAGAGGGTGCTGAGGCACCCTTTTTTTGTGCCCAACTTAGGCTTTGATCCAAGACCCCAAGATGCGTGGACCCTTGGCCCCCGTGGCTTGGGGTAGGTTGGCACTCAGACCCAAAACCCGTTGCCTGGCCAGCCATGCAAAGGCATACGACTCCACTTGCTCAGGAGCCACACCCAACGCATCAGAGTTGAGCAGTTTCATGTCTCTAAGTGAGGCAAAGTGGTGTGCCCGCGCACGGATTTCCTGCACCAAAGCCAGGTTGTATGCGCCACCGCCGCAGACGACCATGTCGATGCTTGTGCCTTGCAGGTGCAAGTGAGGAGCATCCTGAAAAAAAGCATCCACCGAGGACACTATGCTCTGTGCGCTCAAGGCGCACAGGGTGGCTTGAACATCTTCCTTTGGTAGTTGAGCAAATGGCCCAGTGAGATGGGCGTCAAGCCAGGTTTCATTGAACAAGTCGCGCCCCGTGCTCTTTGGCGGGGGGAGTTTGAAAAAGGGTTCAGATAAAAAGCTTAAGAGCAAAGCCTCATGCGTGCGCCCAGTTTGAGCCCACTGCCCATGGGCGTCATAGGCTTGGCCGGTGTGACGCAGGCACCAAGCATCCATCAATACATTGCCAGGACCGCAATCAAAGCCAGAGCAAGAGAAAGGGGGCTGCTCCTTGTGCATGGTTTGCGATGGACTCGAGGGCCAAGAGGGAGCAAGGATGCTGACATTGGCCATGCCACCAATGTTCAAAATGACGCGACATGCTTGCTTGGCTGAGAAAAAATGTTGGTGAAACGCGGGCACAAGCGGTGCCCCTTGACCGCCAGCCGCAAGGTCTCGCGATCTGAAGTCGTGGATCACATCGATGTGCGTGAGCTCGGCCAGCAAGGACCCATTGAGCAACTGGGTGCTGTAGCCCCATGCGTCGTGCAGTTGGGGTTGATGACGGACGGTTTGTCCATGCGCACCCAAGGCTTGTATGCGATCGGCTGGAAGACCTAGGCGCTTGAGAAGTCCATTGCAGGTTTGGGCATAGAGTCTTGCCAAGGAGTTGCTGGCCAGTGCCGCGCGGTGCAGCTCGTTGGTGCTTGCGCTGTTCAAGCGCAGCAACTCCTCTTTGAACGCTGGCTCAAAGGGGGTGAACGCATGCCCCAAGCTTTGAGGGCTGCCCTGGAAGTCGACCAATACAGCATCGACGCCGTCCAAAGACGTGCCAGACATCAGGCCCATGAAGAGGCCCGTGCTTGGGTCCAAGCGCTCAGAAGACAGTGGCGATCTCGTGGGTTCAGTTGCCAACTTGAAGCGCCATGAAAGCTCAGTCGAGGTCTACAGTTTCAAGGCTTGTCAAGCCAGACAAGGCTGTTTTGGCCAAGAGGGCCTGCTTTAAAAACTGAGGCTTGAGTTCGCTTGCCAAGGGAATGGGGGTGTTTTGTTTGGCCAGCAACATCGGGTCTTGGTGCTGTCCATTCAATCGGAATTCAAAATGCAAATGCGGCCCTGTGGCCCAACCGGTTGCGCCCACTGCACCAATGACCTCCCCTTGCGAAACAGCTTGGCCTTTTTTGACGTCGATGCGAGACAAGTGTGCGTAAACGGTCAAGGGGCCTTGGGGATGTTTGATGAAGACCACATTGCCAAAACCTTGTTGATAACCAGCACTTTCCACAAAACCCTGGCCCACCGTTCGAACAGCCGCACCGGTGGGGGCTGCGTAGTCCACACCAAGATGGGCTTTCCAGATTTGCAAAATGGGGTGCATGCGCATGCTAAAACCACTGGTCACACGCGAAAAAGCCAGGGGAGAAGCCAAGAAAGTTCTCCTGAGGTTCGTCCCATCCATGGCGTAGTAATCGCCTTTGGGCTGATTGGGCTCAGAAAACCAAACGGCTTGATAGGACTTGCCACGGTTGATGAACTCGGCGTTCAAGATCTTGCCGACCTTTAAGACTTCACCATCTGCAAGCATGACTTCATAGATCAAAGAGAAGCGGTCGCCTTGTCTCAAAGCCCTATGAAAATCAATGTCCCCAGAGAAAATTTCGGCCAACTGAATGGCAATGGCATCGGGCACTCTTGCCTGATCCGTGGCTTGGAACAAGGAGGTCTTGATGCGCCCGGCCGCTACTTGGAGTTGGGTTTGAAAGCGGACTTTGGCCTGTTGGACCTCAAAGCCACTCGCATTGCGTTTGAGCGTCAGGCGGTTGAAGTAATTGGGGTCTTCGTCACCCCAACGCACGTTCAGCTCTTGAAGAAGGTGGTAGCGATTGCGCACTGCGCTGAGCAGGCGTTGATTTTTGCCAAAGAGTGCTTGCTTGGTGCTGGGCGTGGCCAAGATGAAGGCCAAGGCCTGGGGGTCAGAGATGCCAAGTCGCTTGAGTGTGTTTTGAGCGGTGTCGTTGCTGCGGGACCATTCGGTGGTGTAAAAGCGATCTTGAACCAAGGGGCTTGATGATGAAGGAGTGTCAGGCTTGTTGTGTGCGCTCAAGTCTTCAAAGCCGTTACCGGACAAGCCAGTTGAGGCGTCTTTTGCGCCCTCAAGATCGATGATCTTCCCGTCTTCTAGGTCAAGGCGCTTGCTTTGTGACAGGAGGTCCAGGTTTTGGGTCATCAAGACAGGCGGCAGCAAAGCAGCGTCAGGTCCAAGGCTCACCAAGGCGAACGAAGCGCCAGAGCCCACGATCACCAAAGCCAAAGAGAGGTAAATAGCGGCTTTGACGTTGTTCCAATGACGGGTCCAAAGCGCATGAGCCACACGACTCGCATGCACCTCAAGCCAATGACCCGCCTGCAACCCCAGCACCAAAACGCGAAACAGCAGTTTTAACAACACAAAATCTCCAACGCATCCCTTGTGCGGTCCAAGGCCTAAGAGGCAAGCCAAGTCACAACGTAAGATGGTAACGCCGTAAAGCGCAAGTCTACAATAAAGACGTGCTGGCCCATATTTTCGAGCAAGCCATCCCTGTCATTCAAATCCAACCGTTAAAGCCCAAGCATATCAGGCTAAAATAAACGATTGAATATAGAACTTATGATCTATATCTAGTATAAATCATTTGCATGTGTTTTTTAATGCATCAAATGAGGTTTATCTTGGTAAGCCTTCAAAAGCAATGGGTTTTTAGCTAAAAAGCGACCTTTTGCAGGATGGAGCTGATTGAACCCCGTTTTTAAACCCTGTCAACCCTTAACGCCACTGGCTTGAACACATGAACGACGCCACCACAGATCCAGCCTCTTTAAGTCCCGCGGTCCAAGAGGCCTTGGACGTCACATTAAAGGGTTGTGAGGAGTTGCTGCCCAAGCTGGAATGGATCAAGAAGTTAAAGGACTGGGAGCAAACGGGCAGAGCTTTGAGGATCAAGCTAGGCTTGGACCCTACTGCACCCGATATCCACTTGGGGCACACCGTGATCCTCAACAAGATGCGGCAATTGCAAGATTTGGGGCACCAAGTGATTTTTTTGATTGGGGACTTCACCACCTTGATTGGGGACCCATCGGGGCGAAACAACACCAGACCGGCTTTGAGCAAAGAGGAAATCCAAGCCAACGCGCAAACCTATTACAAACAAGCAAGTTTGGTCTTGGACCCCGAGCGCACCGAGATCCGCTACAACAGCGAGTGGAGCGATCCCTTGGGTGCGCGTGGCATGATTGAGTTGGCCGCCAAGTACACGGTTGCTCGGATGATGGAGAGGGATGATTTCAACAAACGTTTTAAATCTGGACAATCGATCAGTGTGCACGAGTTTTTGTACCCCTTGATGCAAGGCTATGACTCGGTGGCCCTCAAGAGCGATTTGGAGCTTGGTGGCACGGATCAAAAGTTCAATCTTTTGATGGGACGTCACTTGCAACAAGAGCACGGTCAAGAGCCTCAGTGTATTTTGACCATGCCCTTGCTGGTGGGTTTGGACGGGGTGGATAAAATGTCAAAGAGCAAAAACAATTACATTGGCATCACCGAGGATGCCAACACCATGTTTGCAAAAGTGCTCTCGATCAGTGATGATTTGATGTGGACGTGGTACCCGCTTTTAAGTTTCAAGAGCACCCGAGAGATTCAAGCCAGTCGCTTGGAGGTTCAAAACGGTCTCAACCCCAAAACACTCAAAGTGGCCTTGGCCAAAGAAATCACTGCACGGTTTCATGGTCAGGCTTTGGCAGATGGGGCCGAGCGAGATTTTGAACTCAGAAGCAAAGGCGGGGTGCCTGAGGAGTTGCCTGAGATGACGCTACAAGGGGCGCCCATGGGGATTGGCGCGTTGCTCAAAGCTGCCGGACTTGCCCCTTCTGCCAGTGAGGCCAATCGCTTGATTGAAGGTGCAGGCGTTAAAGTCGATGGCTCAGGGGTCAGCGACAAGGGCTTGAAGTTGTCCGCTGGGACCTATGTGCTGCAAGTGGGCAAACGACGATTTGCAAAAGTGCACTTGAGCTGAAGCTAAAAAAAGCAGAGGTGTTCTGGGTTTTTTTAGTTTCTTCAAGCCTGAGAAGCTCTTTTTTAAGAGCATCTCCGTGTGAAAGTTCCGATTCCTTTTTGAAGCCTTGCCTTGAACAAACATCTTAAAACACATTGGTTGACCCCACAGGCCATGCTCAAAGCGTCGGTTGTGGTGGCTTTGATCACCATTGCTCTGAAGACGGGTGCTTGGTGGCTGACCGACTCTGTAGGTCTGTTGTCAGATGCATTGGAGTCCTTGGTGAATTTGGCCAGTGCGATTTTTGGGTTGATGATGGTGACGGTCGCTCAACGGCCGGCCGATGAAGACCATCCTTATGGTCACCACAAGGCAGAATATTTTTCTTCGGGCTTTGAAGGCATCTTGATCATTGTGGCGGCCTTAGGGATCGTCTGGGTGGCCGGCCACCGCTTGTTCAACCCAGAGCCCTTGGATCAAGTCGGATGGGGTTTGGCCTTGTCTGTGGTGAGCTCGGCCTTGAATGGATTTTTAGCTTGGGTCATGTTTGGTGCCGCCAAAGAGCACCGCTCCATCGCCTTGAAATCGGATGCCAAACATTTGATCACGGATGTGTGGACCTCTTTTGGTGTGGTCGTGGGTGTGGGTCTGGTGGTTTTGAGTGGTTGGATTTGGTTGGATTCTTTGGTCGCCGTTTTGGTGGCTTTGGTGATCATGAAGGAAGGTGTTTCCTTGTTGTGGGAGTCCTCGCAAGGGCTGATGGATGAAGCCTTGGAGCCCGAGGTGATGGAGAAGATCCATGCAACGCTGGAGGGTTTTTCTCACACGTCCGAGCACACGCAAGTCATCCGCTTTGATCACTTGGTCACTCGACGGGCTGGCCAGCGCCGCTACATCGACATGCACATGCACATGCCCTTCAATTGGTCTTTGGGTCGTGCCGCTACCCTGAGGGTGTCTGTGGAACAAGCCTTGATGAGCGAGGTGCCAGGACTCAGAGCCTCCATTCAACTGTTGCCAAGCGACATGGAGTCGCATTACGAAGGGCAGGAAGGCAAGTACTTGTAAAAAAAGCTCTGGGCTTGAGCCACTTACTGGGCGTAGGGATTGGGGACTTTAAAGCGCGACAACAGTTCAATTTCCAAGTCTTCCATGATTTTTGCTTGCTTGGGATGCACTTCGTGGTCATGTCCCAAGGCGTGCAAGGCGCCATGAATGAGCAAATGACGGTAATGGTCTTTTAGCGGAATGTTCAAGTCGCTGGCTTCTTGCAAGATCACTGGCGCACACAAAACCAAATCGGCCAAAACATGTGGGGCGCTGGCATAGGAGAAGGTGAGCACATTGGTGGCATAGGCTCTTGCGCGGTACGTTTGATTGAGCGCCAACCCCTCCGCTTGGCCCACCACGCGAACGGTGAAACTTGCTTGGCATGTCAAACGCTCAAGACACGCACTCAAGCTTTTGCTGACAAAGTAGCGAGTCAAAATGCGTTTGTGCTCTAGGGACTCGAGCTCTTTGCCAAATTGAAGAGAAAGTTCAAGTGCCGTTGGAGGGAAAGCTTGGATCATGGGCGTGGGCCTTGTGGATTGGGCATAGGACATCGGACATCGGACAAAGGGGGCGGTTGAGGTAGGTTTGACGCTTTCAAATCATGCATGTGAAGCCATCACGCCCTACCAGCTACACGGAGCGTTTCTTGTCGTACGCATCCACGATCCTGGCCACCAAGGGGTGGCGAACCACATCGGCCGATGTGAAGGTGGAGAACGCGATGCCTTGAACGTTTTTGAGCACCTTTTGTGCATCGATCAGACCGCTTTGTTGACCTTTGGGCAAATCGATTTGACTGATGTCGCCAGTGATCACCGCCTTGGAGCCCAGTCCAAGACGAGTTAAAAACATTTTCATTTGTTCCGTGCTTGTGTTTTGAGCTTCGTCCAAAATCACAAACGCGTGGTTCAGTGTGCGCCCTCTCATGAAGGCGAGCGGTGCAATCTCAAGGGCCTGGCGCTCAAAAGTTTTTTGAACTCGTTCGTAGCCCATGAGGTCATAAAGAGCGTCATAAAGGGGGCGCAAGTAAGGGTCTACTTTTTGACCCAAATCGCCGGGTAAAAAACCCAATTTTTCGCCGGCCTCCACCGCTGGTCTTGTGAGCACGATGCGCTGAACCGATTGACGCTCTAGCGCATCGATGGCCATGGCCACAGCCAAATAGGTTTTTCCGGTGCCTGCAGGGCCAATGCCAAAGGTGATGTCGTGCGTGTTGATGCGGTCCATGTAGTGGCCTTGGTTGGGTGTCCTGGGTCTCAAGTCTCCTCGTTTGGTCAAGAGAGGCACCGGTTGGCCAGAGGCATTAAGATCGGGGGGTGGCGCACTGAGCATGAGGTGAACATGGGCTTGCTCAATCGGTCGGCGGGCTTGTTCATAAAGGGATTGCAAGATTTGCAAGGCATGAGTGGCCAGCCCCTGAGGTCCTTCAACTTTGAAGTGGCCTTGGCGGCGCGTGATTTTGACATTCAGTTGAGCCTCAATGCTCCTTAGGTGCTCCTCAAGGGGGCCGCAGAGATGAGACAGCCTGGTGTTGTTCAAAGGCGAGAAAGTGTGTTTCAAAATCAAGTCGATAATCCTTGGTTACAACATAAAGGGGCATGCATGATTGGACGGCTAACAGGGGTGGTGGCTGAAAAAGCGCCACCTCAAATTTTGATGGACTGTCATGGCGTTGGCTATGAGGTCTGGGTGCCCATGAGCACCTTTTATCATTTGCCGGCGATGGGTGAAAGTACAACGCTCTTGACCCATTTTGTCGTCAGAGAAGATGCTCAAATTCTATTTGGCTTTTTAAGCGCTGGCGAGCGCGATGCTTTTAGGCAACTGATTAAAATTTCTGGGGTGGGACCAAGAACCGCTTTGGGGATTTTGAGTGGCCTCAGTGTGAGTGACTTGGCCCAAGCCATCCAGTCTCAAGACGCCCATTTTTTGGTGAAAATTCCCGGGATCGGCAAAAAAACAGCCGAGCGGCTTTTGTTAGAACTCAAAGGTAAGCTGGACTGGCTTGGCGAACCCACGGGGCTTGACAAAAAGGACCAGCAGGGCGAGAAAGCCGATGTCCTCCAAGCCTTGGTGGCTTTGGGCTACAGCGAAAAGGAGGCACAATTGGCTTTAAAGAGCCTGCCCTTGGAGCTGAGTGTCAGTGAGGGCATCAAGTGGGCATTGAAGTCGCTGTCAACTTGAAGCGGTGAATCAGCGCCCGTTTGAACGGTCAAAGTATCTTCAACGTATGCAGCAAAGCCAAACAACATGAGTGTTCAAACCGATGACATCACCCCCTTGCCCAAGGGAGCGTTGAAGTTGCAAAAGTCTGGCCCACAGAACTTGCACCCAAGCTCAGAGGGTCCAAGTTGGGGTCCTGTGATAGAGCAGCAGGCCGAGGACGCACGGGTGGTGGATGCACGCAAGAGCACCGTTGCTGAGGAGGCCATCGAGCGGGCTTTGCGACCCAAGTCGCTTGAAGACTACGTGGGTCAAGTCAAGGTGCGTGAGCAATTGAGTATTTTCATACAAGCGGCCAAACAACGGGGCGAGCCTTTGGACCATGTGCTCTTGTTTGGACCCCCTGGTCTTGGCAAGACCACGCTCAGTCAAATCATTGCCCACGAGCTTGGGGTGAATTTGCGCCAAACCAGCGGGCCTGTGCTGGAAAAGCCCAAGGACTTGGCGGCCTTACTGACCGGTTTGGAGAAAAACGATGTGCTCTTTATCGATGAGATCCACCGCTTGTCGGCGGTGGTCGAGGAGATTTTGTACCCGGCCTTAGAGGACTTCAAGATCGACATCATGATTGGCGAGGGACCTGCGGCAAGAAGCATCAAACTTGATTTGCAACCCTTTACCTTGGTCGGTGCAACCACGCGCGCGGGCATGCTCACCAATCCCTTGAGAGACCGCTTTGGCATTGTGTCCAGGCTTGAGTTCTACACCGTCGAAGAACTCAACCGCATCGTCATTCGCTCGGCGCAGTTGTTAAAAACACACATTGAGCCGAGCGGCGCTTTGGAGCTTGCCAAGCGCTCCCGAGGCACGCCTCGGATCGCCAATCGATTGCTGCGACGTGTCAGGGACTATGCGCAGGTCAAGGGCACGGGGGAGATCACACAAAACTTGGCCCATCAAGCTTTGGAGATGTTGGATGTGGACCAGTTGGGCTTGGATGTGATGGATCGAAAGTTTTTAGAGACCATGATCCTTCGCTTTGATGGCGGCCCAGTGGGCTTGGACAACATGGCCGCAAGCATTGGAGAGGAGCGAGACACCATTGAGGATG
>JBAXNB010000089.1:0-10053 GCA_037134015.1 Betaproteobacteria bacterium
CTTGACGCCAGCGACAAGCCCCAAGGCCCGCAAAACCCTCATCGCCTGTGAGTCATGCCTCCCACCCGTTCACTGTGACCAAAGCATGACAAACCTGTGTTCCCCCTTGTCTATTCAAATCAGGCACCCCATCCATCATGCATGAGCCCATCACCGCGCAAGCGATACAAATGCGTTTAGAGACGCGTTTGAACTCCAAGAACTTAAGGGTCGTGGATGAGAGCGCTGAGCATGCGGGCCATGTCGGCGCCAACGACAGTTTGAGTGGCACGCATTTCAGGGTGAAAATTGCCGCGAACGTTTTTTTGACACAAAATCGGGTTCAGCGTCACCGAATTGTGTATGATGCAGTGCAAGATTTTATGGAAATGGGCCTTCATGCCTTGGCCATCGAAATTTTGCAGGACTGGCCAAATGCTTGAAAAAGCCCCGTGGCTTTTGACTTTTACCAAGAACCGTTGACGATCCCATAGAACCTATCCTTTCAAGAGAATGACATGAAAAACCATCTGCAAATCGCTTTGATGCTCACTTTGGGCGCCCTCACCTCCAGTTTTGCGCAAAATGTGGCCATCGTGAACGGCAAAGCTGTGCCCAAATCCAGGGTCGAGGCCTTGGCTCAACAAGTTGCGCGCTCCGGTCGCCCTGTAACGCCTGAGGTGGAAAGCCAAATCAAGGACGAAGTCATTGCCAGAGAAGTCTTCATGCAAGAAGCGCAAAAGAAAGGGCTTGATGCGACCGATGATTACCGTGCTCAATTGGAATTGGCTCGTCAAAGCATTTTGATCCGTGAGTTGTTCTCCGAGTTTCAAAAGAACAACCCCGTGACCGAGGCCGACATCAAGGCAGAGTTTGATAAGTTTGTCTCCGCCAACACCGGCAAAGAGTACCGTGCGCGGCACATTTTGGTTGAGAAAGAAGACCAAGCCAAGGCCATCATCGCCAGCATCAAAAAGGGCCAGAAGTTTGAAGAGATCGCTAAAAAACAATCCAAGGATCCTGGATCAGGCGCCAACGGTGGCGACTTGGATTGGGCCTCTCCTGGTAACTTTGTGAAAGAATTCTCCGAAGTCATGATGACTCTAAAAAAGGGCCAAATGACCGATGTGCCTGTCAAAACCCAATTTGGCTTTCACATCATCCGTTTGGACGACTCGCGTGAGTCCCAGTTGCCCAAGTTTGATGATGTCAAACCCCAAATTGCCCAACAGTTGACGCAAACCAAAATGAACAATTACCAACAAGACTTGAGAAGCAAAGCCAAAGTGGAATAAATCTTGATGTGAACAACAAAAAACCTCGCAAGTTTTCTCAAATTTGCGAGGTTTTTTTCTGCTCTGCTGATGGTGAGACGATCAAGCCGTAGGCTTTGTTACAAAAACCGATGATGTTTTGATGGGCATCAAAAAGATCTTGAGACGCCTTCATCATTTCTGAAAAAAATTCTTTGAGTTGATTTGAATCGTTGTTGTAGCTATGGTTCACAGCATTTTTGATTTCCCTGATCAATTTCCAGCGTTCAGAAGAAACAATGATCTCTAATTTCTCCATGTAAGCCAACACGGAACCAAAACGGGTGGTATCGACTTCTTCTTCTATGGCAATGGCTCGCATCGTTTTACTTAAATGCTCTTGAAACTCACTAAAACGAACCCTCAATGCAGCCAAAACTTCATGTTGCTCGTTGCTCAATGTGTCCCAATTTTCAATGGGCATGAACATTCGAGAACGACCTAAAGAGTAAGCCAAATAAAGATTCATTTTTTCTAAATTTTCAAGTTGCTTTGCGATCAAGCGCAGATGTTCAGTCATAAAAGTAGGCCGGTTTGTTGAGCAATTTTATGAATAGGTAGAGGGTTAGACGCATCATTGACCAACAAATCTACTTTCAAGTCCAAGTGATCCTCCATGTCCATCTTGCATTGCAAAATAGGTAACCATGGGGTCAAGGCCAAAGTCTCTATGTACAGGTCAACGTCCCCACCTTTAGCAAGATCATTGGCCCGCGAGCCAAAGAGCCAAACTTTAACGTCTTGACCGAAGCATTTTTTTGCCGATTGAAGGATGAATTTTTTCTGATGCTCAGTGATTCTCATACTGAGTTCCTCTTAAAAGTACTTAGCTTGACTGTTCCTCTTGGGAACAAGTTACTTGACTTGTGAAAATCTTAACAAGACGTCTTAAAAAAAGCAAAGCGTCTTCTGCCTTGAGCAAACCGTTCTTTAGGCTTCCGATCATCAATTCACAAAACGTCTTGCATTTCTCCAGATTTCAAACCAAGGGGTGTGTTCAAGCGAAGAACGATCTGTTGCTTGCCTCACGGGACTCCAACTCAATTGCAAATCTCTAAAGACCCGCTCCGGATGGGGCATCATGGCCGTGAACCTTCCATCCGAAGAGGTGACCGCGGTCAGTCCTTGTTCGCTGCCATTGGGGTTGGCTGGGTAAGTGTCAGTGGCCTGTCCTTGGGCGTTGACGAAACGCATGACGCGTTCAACTTTTGCGCCGTTGCCTTGAACTTTGAAGTTGGCATACCCTTCCCCATGGGCCACAGCAATGGGGTAACGCAGCCCCTCTAGGCCCTCAAAAAGGATGCTCTTGGAAGGCAAGACTTCTACCATCGATAGGCGGGCTTCAAAGCGCTCGCTTTTATTTTGTGTGAACCTTGGCCAATGTTGTGCACCAGGAATCAAGTGTGCAATCTCTGCAAACATCTGGCAGCCGTTGCAAACCCCCAATCCAAAGGTGTCTTGTCGTTCAAAGAAGGCCTCAAATTGTTCGAGCAAGGAGGCATTGAAGCTGATGCTTCTCGCCCAACCGATGCCAGCTCCCAAGGTATCTCCATAACTAAATCCTCCACAAGCCACCAAACCACTGAAATGCGCGAGGGATGTTCTTTGTGATTGCAGGTCACTCATGTGAACGTCATAGGTATCGAACCCTGCCGCATCAAAGGCATACGCCATCTCAATGTGAGAGTTCACCCCTTGCTCGCGCAAGATGGCCATCTTGGGTCGCGTGAGCATGAGTGACGCAGCAAGGGGTGCTTTTTTGATCTGCCGCTCAAGTGCCTCAGGCACGTGCGCGTGAAGGGGCGCTTCATGGACGCGTCCCAAGGCCTCGTGCTCTTGATGGGCTGCATCCGGGTGGTCTCTGAGTTGGGTGATTTTCCAACTGAGAGAGTCCCAGACCAGCAACAAGTCGCTCGTTGGAGCCTTGAAGATCTCTTTCGTGTCTCTCCAGATGCTGATCGTGGGGTTCTCTTCGTGGCGAACTTTGCCAAGAAAGTGACTGTGCTTGGACAAGCCATGGGATCTAAGGGTTTGCATGACCTCGTTTCTGTCTTGCGTCTTGACTTGGATCACGACCCCCAACTCTTCGTTGAACAAGGCTTTGAGGGTCAATTCATCTCGCCGCACACTGACCTGAGAGGCCCAATTTTTAGAGTCGCCATGGTCGGCAAAGGAGTTTTGTATGCCGTCGCCCTCGGTGACCAAGATGTCCACGTTCAAGCTGATGCCAAGCCCGGAGGCAAAAGCCATTTCGCAAACGGTGGTGAGCACCCCACCGTCGCTCACATCGTGGTAGCTCAATATTTTTGACGCGCCTCTGAGCGCATTGATGGCGTCCACCAGCGCGACCAAATCTTTGGGATCCTCAAGGTCTGGCGTGTCATGGACATTTTGGTCCATGACCTGCGACAAAATGCTCCCGCCCATGCGTTGAAGTCCTCGGCCCAAATCGATCAAAATCAAGGTGGTGTCTTCAGGGCTTGCTTGGAGTTCGGGCGTGAAATTGCCTCGCACATCTTCGAGCGCGCAAAAGGCACTCACGATCAAACTCACGGGTGAGGTGACACTCACCTGTTCTTGCGTTTTGGGGTCCAACCACTGCGTTCTCATGGACAAAGAGTCCTTGCCCACAGGAATGGACACGCCAAGAGCTGGGCACAGTTCGAGCCCAACCGCTTTGACGGTATCGAACAGGGCCGCATCCTCTCCCTCTTGACCACAAGCGGCCATCCAATTGGCAGAGAGTTTCACGCGTTTGAGTTCAATTGGGGCAGCCAACAAGTTGGTGATGGCCTCTGCAATGGCCATGCGCCCAGAGGCCTCAGGGTTGATGCTGGCCAGTGGCGTTCTCTCGCCCATGCTCATGACTTCCCCAGAAACTCCGACAAAGTCACTGAGCGTGATGGCACAGTCTGCGACAGGTATTTGTCGCGAGCCCACCATTTGGTCTCGGTGTGTGAGGCCACAGACCGTGCGGTCTCCTAGGGTGATCAAAAAACGCTTGGAGGCAACACTGGGGTGGGCAAGCACTTGAATGACGGCATTCTGAAGGTTGAGATTGCCCATGTCAAAACTTTGGCCCTGGCGCTTTTTGCGCACAACATCTCGGTGCATCTTGGGAGGCTTGCCCAGCAAGACCTCCATGGGCATGTTCACACAGTGTTCGTTCATGGGGTCCTTCAAGACCAAATCACGCTCGTGGGTAGCGTGTCCAATCACCGCAAAAGGACAACGTTCGCGCTCACAAATTTCGCGAAACATCTCCAGTTTGAGCGGGTCCACCGCCATCACATAGCGCTCTTGGCTCTCGTTGGACCATATCTCCTTGGCCGACATGCCTTGAGCTTGGAGCTGAATTTGGTCGAGATCAAAAATAGCTCCTTTGCCCGCATCGTTCACCAATTCTGGAAATGCATTGGAGAGCCCACCCGCGCCCACGTCGTGAATCGCCAAAATGGGTGACTCCACCCCCAACAGGGAGCATTGGTTGATCACCTCTTGGGCTCTTCTTTGAATCTCGGGGTTACCACGCTGCACCGAATCAAAGTCCAAGGCTTGGTCGTTCATGCCACTGCTCATGGAACTCGCTGCACCACCGCCAAGACCAATTCGCATGCCAGGCCCACCTATTTGAAGCAACAAAGTTCCCGTGGGATAAAGCACCTTGTTGACCAGTTGAGCGTCAATGCGCCCCAAGCCACCCGCAATCATGATGGGCTTGTGGTAGCCGCGTTGAACACCGTCGATCCGTTGCTCATACTCTCTAAAGAAACCCAGCAAATTGGGCCGACCAAATTCATTGTTAAAGGCCGCACCGCCAAGGGGGCCGTCGATCATGATTTGTAACGGTGTGGCCAAATGCGGGGCTAGAGGAAGTGGTGAGTCCCAGAGCTTGGAGGTCATGAACCCCGTCAAGGCCGCTTTGGGCTTGGAGCCGCGACCGGTGGCGCCCTCGTCTCTGATTTCTCCACCCGCACCAGTTGCCGCACCGGCAAAGGGGGAAATGGCGGTCGGGTGGTTGTGAGTCTCTACCTTCATCAAAACGTGCAGGAGTTGCTGCTCTCCTTTGTACAAGGGCGACGCAAGGCTTGGCAAAGACGAGCGAGCGGCGCCTTTAAAGGACGCTTCAAAATTCAGGGCTTGGTGGCCCTCCATGACGGAGGCATTGTCTGAGTAGGCAACGATGGTGTGCTCGGGGTGCAGTCGGTGGGTGTTGCGAATCATGCCAAACAAGGTCTCATCTTGCGTCTCACCGTCGATGGTGAACTGCGCGTTGAAAATCTTGTGGCGACAGTGCTCGCTGTTGGCTTGGGCGAACATCATCAGCTCCACCTCAGTGGGGTCGCGTTCAAGGGCTTGAAACGCCTGCACCAAGTACTCGATCTCGTCGCTGGCCAAGGCCCAACCGAACTGCACATTGGCCAGCTCCAAGGCCTTTTGTCCCTGGCTCAAAATCGGAATGCTCAAGGTCTTGGGCGAGGCGATGTCTTGGAAACAAGCCTCGATGTCGCGGGCTTGGGTGAGCACGCTTTGGGTCATGGGGTCGTGCAGGCTTTCTATCACCGCTCTTGCATGGGGCCAGCCTTGGTGAAGCGTTTCACCTGCGTTCACGGGTGACTTTTTAAAACTCAAGCGGTAGCTGGTGAAGCGCTCAATTCTTTGCACTTGCAGGCCACAGTTTTTGGCAATGTCGGTGGCTTTGGATGACCAAGGTGAGACGGTGCCCATGCGCGGACAGACCCAAAGCTCCTTAGAAAAACGGTCCTTGAAAGAGGGTGAAGTGGGGTCGAGTTCTTGGGCGTTGAGCAACTGTGCCACTGAGGCTTTGAGCTCAGCACTGGCTTGATGGTCTGTGAGCACCCAGTCGATCGAGCTCACCGCAAGGTTGGTGATGTTGGGATCGATCACTTGGAGCTCTTGAAGGCGCTGAAGTCGCCTGTAGTTGGACAAGGCTTGATCTTCGCTCAAGCTCTCAAAGGCAGATAAATGGTGAGTCAAAAGTAGACCTTCAAGAAAAATGGCGGTAGAAGTGGCTCGCTCAAAGGGTCGAGTCTTGGTGCAAAACCTTGGCTTGCAAATCCAACTCCAACTCTTGAGCCCTTGCGTTCAAAGCGAGAAGGCATGAAAGGTCATGAAAAGTCATGAAAAGGTACCCAAGCCCTTTGCTTGGAGGTCATTTTATCGCATGGACCGTGCGCCTCTCTTGGAAAAAAAGACGTCCAGACAAGGAAATGTCTATTGCCGCAACCCCAAAAGGGCTTTCAAGCCTGAGATAATGTAGAAATGAGCATTACATTCAAAGATCAAAAAGGCATTGAGGGCATGAGAGTCGCTGGTCGGCTCGCCTCAGAAGTCTTGGACCACTTGGCGCCTTTTGTGGTGCCTGGGGTCACGACCAATCGACTCGACCAATTGGCGCACGACTACATCACGCAAGTGCAAGAAGCGATACCCGCCCCCTTGAACTACGCCCCTGGGGGCTACACGCCCTACCCCAAGTCCATTTGCACCTCCATCAACCACCAAGTTTGTCATGGCATACCCAACGACAAGGCCCTAAAAAAAGGTGACATTGTCAACATCGATATCACCGTCATCAAAGACGGTTGGCATGGGGACACGAGTCGCATGTTCCTCTTGGGCGAGACCTCGATTGCGGCCAAACGGCTGTGTCAACTGACCTACGAGTCGATGTGGCATGGCATCTTGAAGGTCAAACCCGGTGTGCACTTGGGGGACATTGGTTTTGCGATTCAAAAATTTGCTGAAGGCCATGGTTTTTCGGTGGTGCGAGAGTTTTGCGGTCATGGCATTGGACTTAACTTTCACGAAGAGCCCCAAGTTCTCCATTACGGGCGTCCAGGCACCTTGGAGGTTTTACAAGAAGGCATGACCTTCACCATCGAGCCCATGATCAACGCGGGCAAGAGGGACATCAAGGAGTTGGGGGACGGTTGGACCATTGTGACGCGAGACCATTCTTTGTCGGCACAATGGGAGCACACCATCTTGGTGACGCCCACAGGTTTTGAGGTGCTGACCTTGTCAGAGCATTACCCGCCCTTGCCCGACTTTGTGACCACCACCAAGTGCTAGCGTGTCGGGCTTTGGATTGATTTCCCCCCTATTTTTTTATGAACCCACCTGTTGCCTATAAACTGCACAAAACCCAACTCCTCGATGGGTTCAGGCAACATGCGCATTTGAAATCTGCCGTGTTGGTCAAAAGGGGGCTACAAGAGTTGGCCCAATTGACCGATGAGACCTTGCGTGCTTTGTGGGCGCAGTGTGACTTGGGTGAGAGCCTGTCCTTGGTGGCCGTTGGCGGCTATGGCCGAGGAGAATTGTTCCCCTACTCCGACGTGGACGTGTTGGTGTTGCTCCCCAATGGGCTTGCGAGCACCCTGGAAGACCAAGCGCATCAAGAAACTCGCTCACAGATAGAGAAGTTCATCGGCCTGTGCTGGGACTGTGGCTTGGAGATAGGTTCAAGTGTTCGATCTGTGAACGAGTGCTTGAGCGAGGCGAGTCTAGACATCACCATCCAAACCTCGCTTCTTGAGGCACGTTGGATTGGCGGAGACGCAGAACTTTTTAAAAACTTTCAAACTCAATTCTTCATCGACTTGGAGCCCAAGGCGTTCTTTACCGCCAAGACCTTGGAGATGAACCAGCGGCACATCAAGTTCCAAAACACCCCCTACTCTTTGGAGCCCAATTGCAAAGAGTCCCCAGGAGGCTTGAGAGATTTGCAAATCTTGTTGTGGCTGTCCAAAGCCAGTGGCTTTGGACAAAGTTGGGATGAGATGGCTGACAATGGACTGGTGACAGCGCTAGAGGCCAGAATGGTCAAGAAAAATGAAACGCTTCTGAACTTGATCCGAATGCGCTTGCATTTGGTGGCCAAGAGACGCGAGGATCGTTTGATCTTTGACTTTCAAGCGCAAGTGGCCCAGGAGCTTGGGCTGGACCGAGGGGTCGATGTGACGAGACCCGCTAGAGCGGCCAGAGCAGCCAGCGAGGCCTTGATGAAAGAGTACTACTGGTGCGCCAAAGCGGTCACACAGCTCAACCAGATTTTGCTCTTGAACATTGAAGAAAAGCTCAACCCTAACGGTGTGTCGCATGTGCCTCAACCCATCAATGAACGGTTTTCTGACAAGGCGGGCATGCTCGAGGTCAACTCGGACGATCTGTACCGAAAAGAGCCCCACGCCATTCTTGAGACCTTTCATGTGTACCAAACCACGGTGGGCATCAAAGGCTTTTCTGCAAAAACCTTAAGAGCCTTGTACAACGCGCGCGATGTGATGGGCGCGGACTTTAGAAAAGACCCGGTCAATCGGGCGCAATTCTTGAAGATCTTAAAAGAACCCCAAGGCATCACCCATGCGTTTCGCATGATGAACCAGACCTCTGTGTTGGGTCGGTATTTGTGGGTCTTTAGGCGAATTGTGGGGCAGATGCAGCACGACCTCTTTCATGTCTACACGGTGGATCAACACATTTTGATGGTGCTCAGAAACGTGAGGCGTTTCTTTATCGTGGAACACGCGCACGAGTACCCCTTTTGTTCCCAATTGGCTTCGGGCTGGGACAAGCCTTGGATTCTTTATGCCGCTGCCTTCTTTCACGACATTGCCAAAGGGCGTGGGGGTGACCACTCCAAGTTGGGCCGCGTGGAGGTGAGAAAGTTTTGTAGAGATCACCAAATTGCGACCGAGGACATGAAGCTCATCGAGTTTTTGGTGAGCGAGCATTTGAGCATGAGCCACATCGCTCAAAAACTTGATCTGAGCGATCCAGAGGTGATTTTTGATTTTGCCAAACGCGTTAAAAATGAGCGCTATTTGACCGCGCTGTACCTGTTGACGGTGGCCGATATCCGAGGCACAAGCCCCAAGGTTTGGAATGCTTGGAAAGGTAAACTCTTGGAGGATTTGTACCGCGCAACCTCCAGGGCCTTGGGCGGGCGTGCTCCTGATGCAAGCGCCGAGGTCGAAACCAGAAAAAGAGAAGCCTTGAGTCTTTTGGCGCTCTATGCCCTCCCCGTGGATGCCCATGAGCCTTTGTGGAACAACTTGGATGTGAGTTATTTCATGCGCCACGATGCGCCCGACATCGCCTGGCACACAAGGCAACTGAGTCGCAATATCCTTGAGCAAAAGGACTCGGCACGCCAACATTTGCCTTCCTCGATCTTGGTGCGTGCCAGGCTATCGAAGGCCGGCGAAGGCTTACAAGTGATGGTCTACACCCCTGATCAGGAGGACTTGTTTGCCCGCATTTGTGGCTACTTTGACCAAGCGGGCTTCAGTATTTTGGATGCCAAGGTGCACACGGCCAAAAATGGCTATGCGTTGGACACCTTTCAAGTCGTGTGTGACATGCTCGAGGAGCGCTACCGTGAACTCATCTACATGGTGGAGCACGATTTGACCCAGACCTTGATCAACGTCCAAGCTCTACCCCAGGTGAGCAAAGGCCGGGTGTCAAGGCGTGTGAAGCATTTCCCCATTCAACCTCGTGTGACCTTGATGCCTGATGAAAAAGCACAGCGTTGGCTTTTGAACATCTCTGCAAGCGACCGCATGGGACTGCTCTACAGCGTGGCGCTCATTTTGGCCAAGCACAAAATCAACTTGCTGATGGCCAAAGTCAGCACCTTGGGTGAGCGAGTGGAAGATACCTTTTTGATCGATGGTGCCGCCTTGCAACAAAACAAAATTCAAATCGAAATGGAGACGGAAATTTTGGAGGC
>JBAXNB010000090.1:0-10037 GCA_037134015.1 Betaproteobacteria bacterium
CCCTTTACGCATCGTCTCGTAAAATTTTGAGCTTACCGTCTGAAACTCGACTCTTCATGTGCCATGACTATCCACCAAGCGACCGTCCTGTAGCTTTTGAGACCACTGTCGCCGAGCAGAACGCTAAAAATATCCACGTGCATGATGGCATGACCGAGGATCAGTTTGTTGAGATGCGAACCAAACGCGATGCCACCTTAGAGATGCCCGTCTTGATCTTGCCTGCTGTGCAAATCAATATTCGCGCTGGTGAATTACCACCCCAAGAGGCCAACGGGGTGTCCTACCTCAAGATTCCGATGAATGAACTGTAGTCTCGCACCCTTCAAATTTCTACCCAAGTGGATCTCCCGTGATGGCAAGTCCATTACCCCAAGGGCCCCAAGTCCAAGCACATCTCTATGTGCGTCATGCCCGCTTCTAAAAAGCGCTCACCCACAGGTTTGAAGCCATGCTTGGCGTAAAAAGCCAGGGCCAACTCCTGCGCGTGAATGCGAATGCGCTGATCGCCTCTGTTTTGAGCCACCTTGATCAAAGCGCTCAGCATGTTGGATCCCAAGTTTTGGCCTCTGAGTTGACGCTCCACAGCCATTCGACCCAAGCGAGACTCGCCTTGCACGGTGGGCAAGAGTCTGGCTGTGGCAACCACCATCCCTAAGGCATTCCTTAAAACGATGTGCTGGCTCTTGCCATCGTCCTCGTCTTGCTCCATTTCAAGGGGCACGCCTTGCTCCTGGACAAAGACCTCCAAACGAAGGGGCAGGGCTTCGGACTTCAACTCATCCCAGTTGCCCATGACCCTTTGAGTCACGGGCCGATGGGCCTCAAAATCCTCCAACACTTGACGAAGAGACCGAGGCACCGTTTGTGAAATTTTGCTGACCGGGTCCGCAAACACATAAATCAATTCGGCACTGACCAAAGGCTCATGGTCCCGAAAAATCCCCCCCAAGATGACCACCGAAGAGTTTCCCACTTTGGTGCACTTGAGCCCAATGTCCAAGACGTCATCGTAGTGCGCCGAGGCGTGGTACTCAAGGCTTGATTTGACAACGAACAGTTCACCCTGCAAGGCTTGCATGCTTTTCTCGTAGGGCAGGCACAGAGCTCGCCAGTAGTCCGCCATGGCGGTGTCCAGGTACATCAAATAGTGGCCATTGAAGACAATTTTTTGCATATCCACCTCAACCCAACGAACCCTGAGTTGAGAGAAGAATCGAAACTCTGCGCGTCTATGTGTCATGACTTGGACATGTATGAAAAAAATAAAACTTCATGGACCCGCCCAAGAAGGCCACCTTCGTCCTGATGAACACTCAGAGGCATCAGGGTTTGAGAGATTGGGGTTTAGGAGGATCGGGTTTTACTGAAGGGACTTCGCATCAAAAATATGAAATCATCAAGCCTAAATCTTAACTGACTCTAGGCTCATTGAAAGCGTCTTTCGCATTGCATGAACACCATCCATTATTTGACTCGAATTTTGATTGACTTTGGCGCTCTCAAAGCCTTGAAACAAGAGTGCGCCACCCTCGGTATGGGGCGGCCCTTGGTGGTCACGGACGCTGGAATTCGCTCACTGGGACTTTTGGCCAAATTGCTCTACGAGATCGAGGACTTGGAGTTTGTGGTGTTTGATCAAACACCCAGCAACCCCAATGAGGCGAGCGTGTTGGCGGCCAAGGCCCTTTATTTGAAACACCACTGCGATGGCATCATTGCCCTTGGGGGCGGTTCTTGCATCGATTGTGCCAAGGGGGTTGCATTGATGGTTTCGCACCCGGGTGAACTCAAAACTTACGCGACCATCGAAAACGGCAGCCAACTCATCACCGACCGAGTCCCCCAACTCATCGCCATCCCCACCACCGCCGGCACAGGCAGTGAAGTGGCCCGGGGTGCAATTTTGATTGTGGCCGACGGGCGCAAATTGGGCTTTCACTCCTGGCACTTGATGCCCAAGTTGGCCCTGTTGGATCCGGAGTTGACCCTGAGCATGCCGCCCGTTTTGACCGCGGCAACAGGCATGGACGCGGTTGCCCACTGCATGGAAACTTTCATGTCCTCGGCTTTCAATCCTCCCGCAGACGGGATCGCTTTGGATGGACTGGAGAGGGGCTGGAGGTACATTGAAAAAGCCTCCCTGAACCCCGACAACAGGGAAGCTCGACTGCACATGATGAGCGCGTCCATGCAAGGCGCCATGGCGTTTCAAAAGGGCCTGGGTTGCGTCCACTCCCTGAGCCACAGTCTAGGGGGCGTCAACCCCAAGTTGCATCACGGGACCTTGAATGCACTTTTTTTACCTGCGGTGGTTCAATTCAATCAAAAAGACCCCACCTTGCAAAGCCAAAACAAGATGCAACGCATGGCTTACGCCATGGGTTTGGGTCACCCCGCCAATGCCGGTCAAGACATCGCCCAGGCCATCAAGGAGATGAGCGAACGATTGGGTCTACCCAAGGGCTTGAAAGACTATGGTGTTCAAAGCCAGCAGTTCTCAGGCATCGTGTCAGGGGCCATGAAGGACCATTGTCATTTGACCAATCCCATTCGCGCAAGCGAAGAGGAGTACAAAGGGCTCTTGCTTCAGAGCATGTAAAAAAAAGAGAGATGAGCTCGCCCTAAATATCTTCCAAGATCGGATAGGGCAAGGGCCAAAAGCCCAAATCCATGGGTTGTGGAGCTTGGGGCCCTTGGGTAAAGCAATGGGACCAAAAGGGCTCCAGCTTAAAAAAAGCTTCAATGGATGGCTTTGGAAGGTCCTTGTCACGGGACAGCAGCAAGGCGTCTACTTGAAAGCAAGCCAAGCCGACCTCAAAATCGCCCATTTTGGCCACTTGAAGCACACTCGCACAAGGCTCGCTCGCATGCATGGGTCCATAGAGTTCCATGCCCACATGCAAGGGCGATTTAGCAAAGACGATGGCTGTTCGCCTCTTCAAAGTCCCCCTGAATTGGCTTCTCGCCACGACCTCTTGTCCTGGATAACAACCCTTTTTAAAGCTCACCGCACCGGCGGACTCAAAGTTCAACATTTGAGGCACAAATTGCTCAAAAGTGGCATCCTCCACCCATGCGACCCCGCTCAACACTTCGGACATGAACCAAAGCTCGGTCGTCAAGGCCTGCGCTTGAAGTCGCTCGTGGAGCGGGTCTCCAAAGGCGGCATGGGGCCCACAGATCAATCTTCTACTCAAGCCCAAAGCACTTTGCAATTGAGCTTGCAGCACCTGAGGGTGGTTTGAGAAACATCCCAGAGCACTCTCTCCCATGATCCCCATGAGTGTATGGGCGGCACTGACATCACTCAACTTGACTTTGGCACGAAGGACAAACATGGACAGGCGTTTGATCGTTCTGGGCAGCATGTCCATTGGAAGGATCAAAAGCAAGCGCTCTTGGGATTCTTTGATCACCACCATGGAGGCTTGGAGACGACCTTTGGCGTTGCAAAACCCAGCCAAGCAACTCGACCCGGCTGGAAGCATCAACATCTCTTGGGTGAGTTGTTGCTGCAAAAAATCGCTTGCATCCGCCCCAGCGCATTCGATCAGCCCCAAATGGCTCAATTTCAAAAAGCCATCAAAGCGCTGAGGATCAAACTCAGGCCATGTTGCTTGGACATCTTCGGAGGGTGTGGACATGTGTCTTTTAAAAAAATCGTGTGAAATAAAACCCATTGGCCATGAAAGCGCAAAGTTCATTTATGATGTGATCATAACAAAGTAGCACACACCTCTTCATGGTTTGAGGATGTCCCTCTTGATGAAGTTGTCAGTCTCGTGCGATGCAGATGCAATGAAACCCAAGCCCAACTCAACCGATCCTCAAAAAGCCAAGAAGCTGGCGCAGATGCAGGCGCGTGCACGGGCTCGGGCTCGGGCGTCCTCCTCACACAAGCGTCAAAGCGGACGGGTCGTGCGAGTGCTTTTGCTCGGTTTGTTGGGCGCACTGGCCATGCTCACCTACTTGATCAGCTTGACTCTCCTGCCCATGGCCCATCGCGTGGGACACGAGAGCGTTGACATCGACATCGAGGCGGGAAGCTCGGTGCGACAAATCATCAACTTAAGTCAAGACCAAGGGCTTGATGTCAATGCCACTTATTTGTATTGGCTCTTCAGGCTTTCGGGCCAGGCCAAGGACATCAAGGCGGGCAGCTACGAGATCGGTCAAGACGTTACACCATGGGATTTTTTACAAAAAATCACCCGCGGCGATGAAACGCTCAAATCCATCACCTTGGTTGAAGGCTGGACCTTTCGTCAATTCAGAGCGGCCTTGAACAAATCTGAGGCGCTCAAACACGACAGTGTTTTGCTGAGCGATGAGGAGATCATGGTTCGACTTGGCGCCGAAAGAACCCCTTCTGAGGGTCATTTTTACCCTGACACCTACACCTTCGGTAAGAACACCTCGGACCTGAAGGTCCTCGCCAGAGCCAAAAAGGCCATGGACCACCAGCTGAACAAGGCCTGGAGCGAGCGAGCCGCCAACACGCCATTGAGTTCGCCCGAGGAGGCACTGATTTTGGCCTCCATTGTGGAGAAGGAAACCGGTGTTGGCAAAGACCGGCCCATGATTTCAAGCGTTTTTCACAATCGCTTGAAAATTGGCATGCTCTTACAGACCGACCCCACGGTGATTTATGGCATGGGCGAGAGTTTCAATGGCAATTTGACCAAAAAGGATCTCAAAACGGACCATCCGTGGAACACCTACACGCGAGCGGGATTGCCCCCCACGCCCATTGCCATGCCTGGCAAAGCGGCCTTGCACGCAGCACTTCATCCGCAAAGCAGCCAGGCTCTCTACTTTGTGGCCAAGGGGGACGGCTCAAGCTATTTCAGTCAAACCCTTCAAGAACACAACCAAGCGGTCAATCGCTACCAGCGCCACCTGAACTGAAAGGGATGGGTACAGGGGCTGATCAAGTGGCTTGGGGGGTCTCAAGGAGACGCTCAGGCTCAAGGACTCCAAATGAGTCTGAGCAGATAAATATGGCCATCTCGCAAAACGATCTCCAGCACCTGAAGCAAGATCAGCAAGACAAACACAGAGATGTCCAAGCCCCCAAAAGTAGGGATTTTTCTGCGAATGGGCACCAACATGGGCAAAAGCATTCGGCTCAACAGATCGAACACAGGACTGTCTCTTTGAACCCATGACAACAAGGCATAAGCAAGGGTCAAACTCGACAGACAAGACAAGATCAGACTGAGCATGGCGTAAACAGAGTCCAGGAACAGCGCCAAGGGCTCTACGCTCAAGAGGCCTAAAAAAGCCAAGACCAAACACTTGCAGACCATCACCTAATAGGCGGCCAACAAAGAGGCACTGTCCATGCGGCCCCAAGAGGGCAACAGCTTTCTGAGGGGCATCACCAACCAGTTGGTGGTTGCAAAAATAAAGGGCGCAAAGGGGTTCCCGGACTTGATCGACAAGGGAATGAAATGAAACTGCAAATACGTTCTCAGCAAAGCCGCCCCGGCAATGACACTTGCCAAGACCTCAATCAAAAGACTAGAAATATGGGTAAACATGAATTCCTCAAAAAATAGGCGATGTCCAAAGACCCTTGATCTCGCGCCGACGAAGACATTGTAAGGAAAAGTGCGGTTTTTTAAACTGCAGAAAAACCATTAAAACAAACTAAAATCAAACCCATTCTTGCGTTTCAATCCCACTCACCCCTCTAATGTTCAGAACAAGCAATGAGCCAAGGCCTATGGATCAGTTTTGAGGGCATCGATGGTGCGGGCAAATCCACCCACATCGAAGCCCTGGCCAAGACCTTTCTTCAACAAGGTCGCGAAGTCACCCAGACACGCGAGCCAGGGGGCACGCCCTTGGCGGAGTCCTTGCGCGCCCTGATGCTGAACACCAACATGGATCCCTTGACCGAGTCTTTGATCGCCTTTGCTGCCAGAAGAGACCACCTCAAAACGGTCATCGAACCCGCTTTGGCCAAAGGTCATGTGGTCTTGTGCGATCGCTTCACGGATGCCACCTTCGCCTACCAAGGAGGCGGACGAGGTGTGTCTTGGGAGCTCTTGAAACAACTTGAACAATGGGTTCAAGCCAAAGACACGGACCACTCTTCCTTGAGCCAACCGAATTTGACGGTTTGGTTTGACTTGGATCCGCATATTGCGGCAAAGCGACTGGTCCAAGCTCGTAGCCCAGACCGCTTTGAATCCGAAACCGTGGACTTCTTCAAGCTCGTTCAGTCGGCTTACGCCAAACGGTGTCAGGAGTCTCAGGGTCGTTTTTTAAGCATCGATGCGGCCAAGAGCAAGCACGAGGTTTGGCAACAACTCACCCGTGGACTCGTCGCCAAGGGCTGGTTGAGCATTGTGGTTCCGGTGGTCAACTTGAACGCCCCCGAGCAGGAGACAGGCGCTTGAGAGACCTCTTGTACCCATGGCTTGAGCGCCAGTTGACTCATCTTTTAACGCAAAAGGGACACGCTTGGTTGATCCAAGGACCTTCTGGCTTGGGTCAGTACGAGTTGGCCCTGCACCTGGCCAAGGCCTGGTTGTGCGAACACCCCAAGCCCACCGGGGCGTGTCACCACTGCAGCAGCTGTCACGGCTTTGATGTGCGAACCAACCCCGACTTCTTTGCCTTGATGCCCGAGGTCGAGATGATTGACTTGGAGTGGCCTTTGAATGAAAAGATTCAAAGAGATCTGGACAAAAAAGAGAGAAAACCCAGCAAAGAGATCAAGGTCGATGCTTGCAGAGAGTTGATCACGTTCAGCCAAACCACCCGTTCTGGCTCGACTGGAAAAGTGGCCATGGTCTACCCAGCTGAACGCATGAACCATGTGACGGCCAACAGCCTGTTAAAAACATTGGAAGAACCCCCTGAGGGCTTTAAGTTCGTCTTGAGCACCAGTGCAGCTCATTTGCTCTTGCCCACCATTCGCTCGCGTTGTCAGACCTACACCATCACTTGGCCCAGCAAAGCAGAAAGCCTTCAATGGCTGATGGACAAAGGTTTAAGCGCCGAGCACGCTCAAGTTTGGCTCCAAGCAACGGGCAACCGTCCGGTGGATGCCTTGGACATGGCGCACCACTCAGGGCTCACCCCAGAGGATTGGCTGCGCATGCCTCAATCGATCGCCTCAGGCAGTGTGAGCTTGCTCAAAGAATTCACGGCACCTCAGACGGTGAACCTGCTACAGAAAATTTGCTTTGACATGCTGTGCATGGTTGAGGGCGCGCAGCCTCGATATTTCTCTGCAAAAGGTCTGCCCCAAGGGGCCTCCTTGAAAGCTTTGAGTGAATGGTCCAAGTCTTTGACCAACTCGGCCCAAACGGCCAACCATCCTTACAACTTGGGACTTTTGCAAGAGGCCTTGGTCTCTCAGGCCAAGCATTACATGGTGCGGCATTGAAAGGATGCCCCTGAGGGCGCGGTTTGTTGGTGGATCGGGCCAACTCAAGGGGGTCAAGTCCAAGATGTCTTTTACTTTTAATTTTTCTTTGAGGTGCTTTTTTGTCCCATGTTTGTTGATTCACATTGTCATTTGAACTACCCTGAATTTCAGCCACACATGGCTCAAATCAGAGAGGAGATGCAAAAAGCTCGGGTTGACCGGGCTTTGATCATCAGCACGAAATTGGAAACCTTTGACGCGGTGCAGGGTTTGGCGCAGTCCTACGACAATTTTTGGTGCACCTTGGGTGTTCACCCCGATGAGGACCAAGTCCAAGAGCCCAGCATGGAGGATTTCCGCGCGCGAGTGAACCGGGGCAAGGTGGTTGGCATTGGCGAGACGGGACTGGACTACTACCGTTTAGAAGGAAGAAGCATTGAAGACATGCACTGGCAAAGAGAGCGCTTTAGAACGCACATTCGGTTTGCACAAGAGTGCCGATTGCCCTTGATCATCCATACCCGCGAGGCCTCCAAAGACACCCTTGAGATCCTCAAGCAAGAGGGGGAGAGCGGACAAGGGCGCAGTGTTGGTGGGGTGTTTCATTGCTTTACAGAAAGCATGGAGGTCGCCAAAGCGGCCCTGGACTTGGGGTTTTACATCTCCTTTTCTGGCATCGTGACCTTTAAAAATGCGAAAGAAATCAAAGAAGTGGCCAAATGGGTGCCCTTGGAGCGCATGCTCATTGAAACCGATAGCCCTTATTTGGCGCCTAGCCCTCACCGAGGCAAAACCAACAACCCCAGTTATGTGCCCTTTGTGGCTCAAGAAATTGCTCTGCTCAAAGGCGTCTCTATCGAGGACGTGGCCCATCAGACGAGCCAGAATTTTGAGGACTTGTTTCAGCACGCAAGAGCTGCCCCAGCTCAACAAAATTGCACTTAAAGTAACTTCTCAAGATCAGAAAAAATACTGTTTATTTTCAATGGTTTATTCAATGTATTTAAAGTTAAAAAATGCTTTGATGTTCGGCGTCCTGAGCGCTGGGATCTTGACGGCTCAGACTGCTTTTGCTGGCTCCTACGAGGACTATTTCAGCGCGATCGCCAAGGACAACGATTGGGCGGTCTCCAACCTCTTGAACCGTGGGTTTGACCCCAAAACACCCAATGAAAAGGGGCTCAATGGTTTGTTCGTTGCCTTGAATCAGGGGGCCTTGAAAGTCGCAAAAATACTGATTCAATCAAAAGGTTTACCCATCGATGACAGGAATGAGCACGATGAAACCCCTTTGATGATCGCCAGCATCAAGGGCTACCTTGAAGCCGCCAAACAATTGATTGACCAAGGGGCCGATGTCAACAAACCAGGCTGGACGCCCTTGCACTACGCGGCAAGCAAGGGCAACATTGAAATGATGAGACTTTTACTGGAAGAAAACGCCTACATCGATGCAGCCTCTCCCAATGGAACCACGCCGTTGATGATGGCGGCCGGATATTCAAGCAACCCACTGGCCTGCAAAGTCTTGTTAGAGGAGGGCGCAGACCCCACATTGATCAACGACAAGGACCTCTCGGCCATGGACTTTGCAGCTCAAGAAAAGCAAAAGGAGAGCTTCGAATTGATCAAAGCCTATGCACAGGCTTGGAGAGCGAAGTATCAGAAATAAAGTCCCCTCTTGCAAGTGTCCCGGTCCTAAACCGAGTCAAGGACGGGCGCTTGACACCTCATCAACCCTTGTATAGCGCTGCTGCTCATCGACATTAAAGATCCCTTTGTAGGCGCCTTTGACCGTGCCCTTTTGGAACCATTCAAGCGACGTTTCATGCAAGACATGCCTTTGTTTCTCCCAAAGCATGAAGTGAGACGCACATTGGACGCCCACAAAAACTTTCTTTTTAGAAGACAGTTGATCAAAAACGGTTCTTCTCTCGGCCAAGCGATCAAATTCACCGACCACCACCACGGTGGGTGTATCGACTTTTTGGGCCATTTGAGGCGTCCAGTTGAATTGACTGGAGATACGACCTCTCATCACACCCACGCCTTCGGGGCCCCATGTGGAGCCCACCGCATCCCATTTCATGATCTCAGTCCATAGGACGTCTCTCAATCCGGCCTGAACCTGGTTTGCACAACGAACATCAGGATCCCAACGCTTCAGTTCAAAGTCATCGCGTGTTTGGATGCTCATGGGATACCCCTCAGACGGCAAGCTTGAGGGGTCTTTCGCCACGGTGGGACTGGGTGCATAAAGCATCGCACGCTCAATCTTCTCAGGATGCTTGGACATGTAGCCGCCCACACGCGGTCCGCCTGCTGACCAACCCACGATGTGAATGCGCTTGATGTGGTTGACACGCCTTAAGTGATCTACCACCGAGTCCATCTCAGCCCAATCATCGTGAATGGTGTTGAATTCACGGCTTGGCTTGGGTGAACATGCTGCGGACAAAGGCCTAGGCACCATGATGGATTGAAAAGAGGGCGCCACATTGCAGGGGTCATCCATCAAAGGACGAGGAGAGCCGCCATATCCGCTCAAATCCATGGCGTAGACCCTAAAACCTCTTCGAGCCAAAAACGCCATCCAGTTGTAGTCCTGATAATTGAAATCAAAATCTGGCATGCTTGGAACCGTTGCACC
>JBAXNB010000091.1:0-9996 GCA_037134015.1 Betaproteobacteria bacterium
AGCTCAAGATCGGTGACGTGAAATGAATAGTGGAAAAGCGCGTGGGTCATAAGAACGTTCTAAAAGTACAGGAGCTCAGAGGCTGGGCTTGAGTTTGGAATTGAGCGATAATTTTAAAAACAAACAAGAATACTCCAATGCGCCAGCACTTCAAATGCTATATTGGGTGTCCATGCGCAAGATGGATCAAGCCAAGTTGGAGCATCCATTGTCCGACCATTAAAATTCAGGGAACACCCGATGAGCGACTCGTCTGCATTTGATTTTACAAAGTTTGTGCCGGGCTTTGATTTTTTAAAGCAACTCTCGACCAGCAACACGTCCTTACCGCAAGCGCACCATTGGATTGCGCCAACCGTCGATCCCGTAGAAATAGAGAAACGCATTCAGGAGTTGAAGACGGTTCATTTTTGGCTTGAACAAAACACGAAAGCGGTGCTGGCCACCGTTCAGGCGCTTGAGGTGCAGTTGATGACCATCAACACCTTGAAGGGCATGAACATGAGCATGAATGAAATGGCCAAGGGCCTGCAGATCAAGCCCACCGAGGAGAAAAAGGCCTATTTTTCGCAAGAACCCAAGACGCCAGCGGCTTCTTCCTCGCCAAATGCGAGCCATGAGACTTCCAAGGCACCCAGCTTTGGCAAAGAAGATGCCCCAACTCAAAAACCCAGCTCTGCGGTGGACCCCATGGCATGGTGGGGCTCATTGAGTCAGCAGTTTTCCCAAATTGCCGAGCAAACCTTTGCTGAACTCCAAAAAACATCTGCTGAGGTGGCGCGTCTACAAGACAAGAGCGTCAAAGCGGGCAAGGTGTCGGCCAAAACGGTGAAAAAGCCTGATGCCAAAATCTCCAAAAGTTCCAAAAGCTCCAAAAGTCCTAAAAGCTCCAGGCCCCCCGGGTCAACGCCAGCAAAGCGTGCGCGTTCAAAGCCCGTCAAAGCCAAGACGCTAACCTCTGGCTTGAGCGCAGCAGCAGCGAAGAAGGTCCAAAGTAAAGCGCAAACCAAAGCGCAGACCAAGAGCAAGGACGCGAGCACCAACATCCCCCCGTCCTGGTTTTCCTCTCCCCCGCCATTGACACGCAAGCGTGCGCCAACCAAAAAATCTGTCTGAGCGGTGAGTTTGGATTGATAAAAGGTCACAAAAAGGTGTTGAAGAAGGTGATGAAGAAGGTGAGGCGTTTGACGTGAGTTTGTTTCCTTTTGCGCATGCAACGCATCCCAAAGCAGAAGTTGCAACTCAGTTGGTGGTTGCTCAACTGCGCTCCTTGATGCAGCAAGACACTTATGCAAAATCACCCAATCTAGGACTTTTGTACATCACCGACCATTATTCGGCGCAGGCACAAGACATATTGGATCATTTGAGCGCTGAGTTGCCCTGGATCACGGACTGGTCGGGCACGGTGGGTGTGGGCATTTGCGCCAACAACGTCGAGTATTTTGATGAGCCCGCCTTGTCGGTGATGTTGTGTGAGATGCCCTTTGACCAGTACCAAGTCTTTAGCGGAGTTTCACCCTTGAGTGTTCCAATGCTCAATGGTTTCGAGCCCCATTGTGCCTTGTTGCATGCCGATGGCAGCACCTTGGATTTGTCGGATCTGATCCAAGAGTTTGCCCAAGACATGCACAGCGGCTTTGTTTTTGGCGGCTTGTCTTCAAGTCGCGCACAAAATGTTCAATTCGCCTTGAGCGCCAGGGGCAATTTAACTGGACAGTCCCAACGACGCGGGGTCCTCAAGGGTGGCATGAGCGGTGTGGCCTTCAGCGCTCAAGTGCCCATGCTCACCAGGGTGACCCAAGGCTGCATTCCGGTCTCTGCTGAATTTGAGATCACCCGCTTTGAGCAGCATTTGGTCTTGGAGTTGAATGGTCGACCCGCTTTGGAGGTGCTGCTTGAAGCCTTGGGCACCTCCCTCAAAGAGGGCCAAACGGCCTTGTCCAAAGTCAGGCAAACGTTGGTTGCATTGACACACGATCATGAAGAGCGTTTGGCCAAGACGGGACATTTTCAGGAGCAAGTGATGGTGCGTCACATCATTGGCCTGGACCCTACTCGACAAGCCATCGCGGTGGCGCAGGCGTTGACGCCTGGGATGCATTTGAGTTTTTGTGAAAGAAACCCAGAGGCGGCCAAGGCCGATCTCACGCGCATCGCCACAGAAGTTCGGGCCTCTTTGGAGCCAGAAGAGATCAGTCTGGAGATGGCACAGTCCTTGACCGTGGGTGACTTCAGTCAACCACATCCTGGCAGGCGAATTTTAGGCGCGATCTACATCAGTTGTGCAGGGCGTGGAGGCCCACATTTTGGTGCGCCCAGTGCGGAGTTGCAAGTCTTGAGAAGATCCTTGGGGGACGTGCCTCTGGTTGGATTTTTCGCTGGGGGTGAAATCGCCCATCAAAACTTGTATGGCTACACCGGGGTGTTGACGGTGTTCATCGATGAAGCGGCCACGTGACTAAACACCCCGTTGGCGGTTCTCGGTGAACGATTTGACAAACTGTGTGAACGAATCGGTCTCTAAGGCGAGACGGACCTCAGCCATGAGTTGCAGGTAGTAGTGCAAATTGTGGATGGTGTTGAGCACCGAGCCCAGCATTTCACCGCAGCGGTCCAAATGATGCAAGTAGGCACGGCTAAAACCCCCGCTCACACTTTCATCATCTCGGCGAAAGCCTTTGCATGTGTAGCAGGTGCAGGTCTCGTCCAAGGGAGAGAGGTCTTGTTTGTGTTTGGCATTTCTAATTTTTAAATCACCAAAACGCGTGAAAAGATGGCCATTTCTAGCGTTTCGTGTGGGCATCACGCAGTCAAACATATCGACACCGTCTTGAACGCCTCGCACCAAGTCCTCGGGTGTGCCCACGCCCATGAGGTACCTGGGCTTGTGGCTTGGAAGTTGATGGGGCGTGTGTGCCATGATGCGAAGCATTTCCTCTTTGGGCTCACCCACCGAGACGCCCCAATGGCATAACCTGGGAGGCTCAATTCCACCAGTTGCTCCAAAGAATCAAGGCGCCAGCTTTCAAACATGCCCCCTTGTACGATACCGAACAAAGCGTTTGGGTTTTCTAGCTTATCAAATTCACTCAGACACCTTTTGGCCCAACGAAGACTCAGCTCCATAGAAAGGCGGGCGTCTTTTTCACTGGTCAAAACACCGGCGGTTTCATAAGGCGTGCATTCGTCAAATTGCATGACGATGTCGCTGTTGAGGACGGTTTGAATTTGCATGCTGACCTCAGGGGTCAGCATGAGTTTGTCGCCATTGATGGGAGAAGAAAAGCGCACACCTTCTTCTGAAATTTTTCGCATCTCACCCAAGGACCAAACTTGAAAACCACCGCTGTCGGTCAAAATAGGTTTGTTCCACTTCTCAAAGTCATGGAGTCCTTTGAATTGGGAGATGACGTCCATGCCCGGGCGAAGCCACAAGTGAAAGGTGTTGCCTAAGATGATTTGAGCGCCCATTTCTTCCAAATTCTTGGGCATGACCCCTTTGACGGTGCCATAGGTGCCCACAGGCATGAAGATGGGGGTTTCAACCACGCCATGGTTCAAGTGAAGCCTGCCACGCCGAGCATGGCCTTGGGTTTTGAGCAATTCAAATTTGAGCATCATTCACAGCTTTCAAGGGTTTGACGTCGCTCTAAAAGCATGGCGTCGCCGTAACTGAAAAAACGGTACTTTCTAGACACCGCGTGTTTGTAAATGGACTTCATGTGTTCATGGCCACAAAAGGCACTGACCAACATCAAGAGAGAGCTTTTGGGGAGATGGAAATTGGTGAGCAGCAGGTCGACCACCTGAAATTGAAACCCCGGGGTGATGAAGATCTTCGTGTCGGCTGTGGCTAGACCGGTTTGAGCCCAAGACTCCAAGCTTCGAACGCTGGTGGTACCAACGGCCAAGACCCTGGAGCCTCTTTGACGGCAGCGCTCAATGGCTTGGATGGTTTCATCCGGAATGTGGTACCACTCGGCATGCATGGCGTGCTCAGCAATGAGCGCCGTCTTCACCGGTTGGAACGTGCCGGCTCCCACATGCAAAGTGATGTTGGCTGTTTCAACGCCTTTGGCCGTCAGTGCATCGAGGATCGATTGATCGAAATGAAGGGCGGCGGTGGGCGCTGCCACCGCACCAGGCTGTTTGGCAAAGATCGTTTGATAATCCACGGCGTCTTGGGCGTTGTCCGCGTGCTCGATATAAGGGGGCAGGGGCAAATGTCCATGCGCGCGCATGAGGTCAAAGGGGTCGGCTGACAATGAAAACAAGAACAAGGGCCCATCAGGGGTGGGCCAACGAGCGAGCAAGGTCGCGGTGAAGCCCCCGTGCATGAACAAGGTCGCGCCCAAAGGTGGCTTTTTGCTGACACGCATGTGAGCCACCACTTGATTTGAAGGGGCAGCCGTGTCGTCGTTTGGGTTCTTGGCCAACACCCGTTCGATCAGCAGTTCAACTTGTCCGCCGGTCGATTTTTCACCAAAAAGCCGGGCCTTGACGACCTCTGTATCGTTAAAAATCAACAAATCCCCGGGGTTCAACAAAGAGGGGAGTTCACGAAATTGACGATCCAGGCCTTGGCCTGTTCGAGCATCAAGCAGTTTGGAGGCGCTTCGAGGTGCAGCGGGATGTTGAGCGATCAAAGACGGATCTAGCTCGAAATCAAACTCCTCGAGCCGCCACTGTTGAGAGGTGGGCCTGGGTGACAAAAGAGGATTCAAAGACTGTGGGGGCATGTTTCTTGAGGGCTTGACCGACCCGTTCCAAGTGATAGAAAAGACTTGTTGCGCACATGTCTTTTAAAGTGTTGAAGTAAAGAGCAAGGATTTCAGTTGCAAAGTGTTATTTTAATTCAAAGCCGTGCCTCAAAAGAAGTTCATTCAGCACAGGGTTTATTTAAGATGAAACGTAAAAGGATGTGAGCATCTAGCAAGCTCAAGCAAGCTGAGAGGGGTGGCTCAAGGATAGAGTGCTACAAAGAGGTAGATAAACTTCAGTACACTTCATGCTTTGAATGTTCATGCGTTTGTGCATGCTTTGAAGATCTATTTTCAATGGCCACTGTAAAACCTTTATCGGCACCGCAAAAAGCATTGCACAAACTGGGACTTGACTCGCCCTTGGCCTTGGCCTTGCATTTGCCTTTTCGCTATGAGGACGATACGCAATTGAGCTCCCTGCGAGCTGCACAGTTTGGCGAGTCCCTTCAATTTGAGGCTGAAGTGCTCGCTCACGAAGTGGTCTACCGCCCCAAGCGCCAATTGAAAGTAGAGGTGCTGAGCGACGGACTCACCTGTACCTTGCGCTTCTTTAACTTTTACCCCTCTCAACTCAAGCAGTTTCAAGTCGGCGCTAAGCTGCGCTTGAAGGGTGAGGTTCGTGGCGGCATGTTTGGTTTGAGCATGATGCATCCTCAGGTGCAAATTGCGGGGGCACCCTTGTCGACCACCTTGACGCCCATCTATGCCAGTTCAGCCGGACTTGCGCAAACCTACATCAGAAAAGCCGTGCTTTCAGGTTTAAAAAAAGCCACGGAGCTGGGTTTGTTTGAGCCGACCATACCAGCCTCTTTGGAGCCCGAGGACCTGTGGCCCTTGAAAGAGGCCTTGCAGTTTTTACATCTCCCTCGGCAAGGCACACTGTTGCACACCTTAGAGGATCAAACACACCCGGCTTGGAGGAGGCTCAAAGCCGAAGAATTGCTGGCCCAACAACTGTCTCAAATGAAAGCCAGGATCGCGCGCTCACAAGTCAAGGCACCGGCTCTCAAGAGTCCAGCAAAACTGGCCAAAGTACAAAAAAAATCCACCTTGACGCTGGTCGACGCCTTGAGGGCGCAATTGCCTTTTCAGTTGACCCAAGCACAGTCAAGGGTCTTGCAAGAGATTGCAGCCGATTTGTCGCTCCCCGTCCCTATGCATCGATTGCTGCAAGGCGATGTGGGATCAGGAAAAACCGTGGTCGCCGCATTGGCAGCGGCGCAATGCATCGATGCGGGTTGGCAATGTGCCTTGATGGCGCCCACAGAAATCTTGGCGTACCAGCATTTTGAAAAACTGTCCGTTTGGCTCGAACCCTTGTTGAGCGAGAAAGGCCTCAAAGTGGCTTGGTTAACGGGCAGTCAAAAGAAAAAAGACAAAACACAAGCCTTGGTTGATATTGAAACGGGTCCGGCGGTACTGGTGATTGGCACGCATGCGATCATTCAAGAGCATGTCAAGTTCAAGTGTTTGGGGCTGGCCATCATCGATGAGCAGCATCGCTTTGGCGTTGAACAAAGGCTCAACTTGAGAAAAAAAAGCAAGACGGCGACCGAGCCGCTTCTTGAAACCACCGAATCTGTTGCCAACCCATCTGATGCGCCAGGTGAGGCTTTAGAGCCCCATCTTTTGATGATGAGTGCAACACCCATTCCAAGAACCTTGGCCATGAGTTATTTTGCCGATTTGGACGTGTCGACCTTGGATGAGCTGCCACCAGGGCGCACGCCCGTGCTCACCAAACTCTTTGCTGAGCACAAAAGACCAGAGCTCATTGAGCGGGTGAAGCATCAAATCCTTCAAGGCTTTCAAGTGTACTGGGTGTGTCCTTTGATTGAAGAAAGCGAGTCCGTTGACCTGACCAACGCCACACAAACCCACATGGAGTTGAGCCACGCTCTGCAGGAATTGGCCAAAGAGGATGTGCAGGATCAAGGGGCGGTCAAGCATGTGCAGGTGGGGCTGCTGCACTCAAAAATGCACGAACAAGACAAGAAGGCCGTGATGCAGGCTTTTAAAGAAGGGCTCATCCAAGTTCTTGTCAGCACCACGGTGATTGAAGTGGGGGTGGATGTGCCCAATGCAAGTCTCATGGTGATTGAGCACGCCGAGCGTTTTGGTCTGAGCCAATTGCATCAGTTAAGGGGACGCGTGGGCCGGGGGAGTGCCGCGTCAACCTGTGTGTTGCTGTATGCCTTGGGTGAGCATGGCCGCTTGAGTGACACCGCCAGCCAAAGACTCAAAGCGATGATTCAAACACAAGATGGTTTTGAGATTGCCAAAAGGGATTTGGAGATCAGAGGCCCAGGGGAGTTTTTGGGGGCAAGGCAGTCAGGTGCGGCCTTGCTCAGGTATGCGGACCCGCTTTTGGACACGGAGTTGATGCAATGGGCCCAAGACTTGGCGCCCAACATGTGGCGCGACCATCCGCAAATGGCCCTGGCGCATTTGGCGCGTTGGCAAACCTTGCGCAGCGAGTATTTGAAAGCTTAAAGCGTGTCACACCATTGCCTTCGTGTGAAGGCCAATTTGTTTTAAACTGGACACTTCCATTTTCAAGGACGTCAATGACCCTGACCGAACTCAAGTACATCGTTGCTGTGGCGCGCGAGAGGCATTTCGGGCGTGCAGCGGACGCGTGTTTTGTTTCACAACCGACCCTGTCCGTGGCCATCAAAAAGCTAGAAGAAGAGTTGGATGTCAAAATTTTCGAGCGCAGTGCCAACGAAGTGACCTTGACTGCACTGGGTGAGGAGATCATTCGGCAAGCGCAAAGTGTTTTAGAGCAAGCGCAGAACATCAAAGACATCGCCAAGCGAGGCAAAGATCCTTTGGCGGGACCCTTGAAGTTGGGGATCATCTACACCATTGGGCCTTATTTGCTGCCAGAGTTGGTCAAACATGCGATTGCCATGTCATCTCAAATGCCCTTGATGCTGCAAGAAAACTTTACCGTGAAACTGCTCGAGATGCTCAGAACCGGAGAGATCGATTGCGCCATCATGGCCGAACCTTTTCAGGATGCGGGCTTGGCCTTGGCCAATTTGTACGACGAGCCCTTTATGGCAGCTTTGCCGAGTTCACACCCCTTGGCCTTTCAAGACAGCATTGGGGCTCAAGAGCTCAAGTCAGAGACCATGCTTTTGTTGGGCAATGGACATTGCTTTCGGGACCATGTCTTGGAAGTTTGCCCAGAGTTTGCCCGCTTTTCTAGCAATGCCGAGGGCATTCGAAAAAGTTTTGAGGGCTCGTCTTTGGAGACCATCAAGCACATGGTGGCTGCAGGCATGGGGGTCACCTTGGTGCCAAGGCTGAGTGTGCCCAAAGAGGCCATGGCCTTCAAGCCCAAGAAAAGCAAAAAAGTGCAAGAGCAATTTGTTCGGTATTTACCCATTGTTGACGGCACCGACGCACCTCCGACCAGGCGAGTGGTGTTGGCATGGAGAAAGAGCTTTACTCGCTATGAGGCCATTGCTGCCTTGAGAAACGCTGTGTATGCCTGCCATTTGCCAGGCGTGCATCTGCTGAGCTGAGTTGGCCCATGCAAACACAAAGCGATCCCCACGCAGAGCTTCAAAAGACGCGCGTGCAACTTTATTTAGACTTGGTGCGCTGGGACAGGCCTGCAGGCTGGTTGTTGTTGCTTTGGCCGACCCTGTCTGCGCTTTGGGTGGCCAAAGAGGGTTGGCCTGGTTGGCATGTGTTGCTTGTCTTTGTGTTCGGGACCATTTTGATGCGAAGTGCAGGTTGTTGTTTGAACGATGTGGCCGACAGAGAGTTTGATCGCCACGTGAAAAGAACGGCATCTAGGCCTGTGACCCTTGGGTTGGTGAGTGTCAAAGAGGCTTTGATCTTGGCGTTGATCTTGGCGCTGTTGGCTTTTGGCTTGGTCTGTACGCTCAATGCGGTCACCGTGGTGTGGTCCTTTGTGGCCCTTGGGGTCACGCTCATCTACCCTTATGCAAAACGACTCGTCTCCATGCCCCAGGCCGTTTTGGGTGTCGCGTTCAGTTTTGGCATTCCCATGGCCTTTGTTGCCGTTCAGGGCGAGGGTGTGGGGTGGGTCGACTTCTGGGCGGTCATGCCCAACATGGCCTATGGCTTGCTTTTGGGTAACATGGCCTGGGTCCTGGCCTACGACACGCAATATGCGATGGTCGATCGAGACGATGACCTGAAAATCGGCATGAAGACCTCGGCCATCACCTTGGGCAGGTACGACGTGTTGGCTGTGGGGGCCTTTTATGCGGCTTATCTAGGAAGTTGGACCCTCCTGTTGAGACCCTATCAATTGGCGTGGCCATTTGATGTGGGCATGGTGATAGCGACCATTCAAGCGGGTTTTCATGTGCTTTGGATCAAAGACCGAAGCCGAGAAGGGTGCTTCAAAGCCTTTCGACTCAACCATTGGTTGGGAGCCAGCGTTTTTATGGGCGTGGCGCTTGGGTTTTTATTGAAATAAAAAAGCTCTGCCTTTGGGTCACGAGGCGCAGGCACTCGTTGATACAGTCAGGAAGGGCGGCTTGAGATCAACGAAGTGCTGAAGTGCGGTAGTGCCGTAGTGCGAAAAGTCCCAAGCTCCAAACCCGAAGCCCCAAACCTCAGGCAGCTTTGTGTTTCTTTTTCTTTGCGTGTTTCTTTTTCTTGGACTTTTTGTCTTTCTTGGGTGCAGGCGCGTTCGTTGGGGCTTGAGCGGCTGGACTTGCAGCGGGTGAGGCGCTTGTGCTGATGGGCTGAGTGGCTGGTGCAGTCACGGGAGCCGCCATGGGCGCCGCGCTTGGGCTTGCAACGGGTGACTTTTGGACCACGATCGGCATGCTTGGTGTGGTCTGGGTCGTTTGGGCTAAAACGTTGAAGTGCGAAGCGACGGCTATGCAAAAAACAGGAAGAACAAAAAGTTGTTTCATTGATTCACCAAAAAAAATTCAAATCTTATTTTCGCACTGAATACGCCGACCAAGCAGAAGGCGTTGGATTTCTTTTGCAGTAGATCCAAAGACCAAGCCGTGCCTTGACCTCAATCGCCAAATTCTGCACCCAACTCCTTGGCCCTTTGTTGGGCTGCAAACAGGGCCTCTTGAATGTGTTGGGCGACTTGATGGTCTCTAAAATGTTCAAGCGCTGCAAAGGTCGTGCCCCCTTTGGATGTGACCCGCTCTCTCAAGGTGGATGGGCTTTCGTCACTTTGAGAGGCCAAGGCGCTAGCGCCTTGGCCTCTCAAAGTGACGAA
>JBAXNB010000092.1:0-9969 GCA_037134015.1 Betaproteobacteria bacterium
AGCCTTGGCGAGCTTTAAGAGATCGGTCTCTAAAGGGATGTAGATGATATCTGTCACCAAGGCGTCTTTGTCGAGATCGCTCAAATCTATCTCCAAGGCAGCTTGGCCCACCATACCAAGACTGGTGGTGTTGACCAAGGTTTTAACGCCATTCAAGCTCTCATTGAGTTGACTCCAAGGCAAGGGCTTGATTTGAGGCCCCAGGCTGCTGGCCAAGGTTTGCGCCTTTTCAAGATTGCGGTTGATGAGTCTTATTTCTTTTGCCCCTTCTTGAATCAAGCCGTAGCAAACGGCTCTGGAGCCGCCTCCGGCACCTATCACGGTGATCGGGCCCGAGTCAGCTCGCCAAGTCGGGTTGCTGGATTTGAGGTTCTTGATGAACCCTAGTGAATCGTTGTTGGTGCCAAACAAAGAGCCGTCTTGTCTGACGTGGATGCAGCTCACTGCACCCATGGCCTTGGCTGAAGGAGACAATTCATCTAAAAAGGGGATGCAAGCTTGTTTATGTGGAATGGTGACATTGCAGCCTGAAAAGCCCAGTGGGTGCAAGCCTCTCAGAGCACCTTCAAGGTGTTGGGCTTGGATGGCTAGGGGCACATATCGGCCGACCAGGTTGTTTTTTTCAAGCCAATAGTTGTGCATCATGGGCGAGCGTGAATGCATGATTGGAAAACCAATGACGCCAGCAAGTAAGAATTGGTCAGTGTGCTTCATATGCAAATGCTTAAAAGTTGATTTCTATGTTGTCGATCAATCGAGTCTGACCTATTTTAGCCGCTGCCAAGACGACCAAGTTGTCCTTGCTGCTTGGCGTGCAAGGACTCAAATCTGATTGATGGCAAAGAGAAATGTAGTCAACCGCCCAACCAGCACCCTTGAGCCTTTTCTCAGACGCTTGGCAAAGTTCCATCCCATCGGTGGCTTGCGCTTTGATCAGTTGAGCAATGTGTTGAATCGATTGGTACAGCTCAACGGCCTTGAGACGCTCTTCTAAGGACAAGTACCCGTTCCTGGAGCTCAGCGCCAGTCCATCATCGGCTCTGAGCGTTTCAAGACCCATGACGTCGATGGGTAAATTGAACTGCTTGACCATTTTCTTGATGATCATCAGTTGTTGATAATCTTTCTTTCCAAAGATGGCGCATTGAGGCTGTACCAGCGAAAAAAGTTTCATCACCACAGTGCATACGCCAGTGAAAAAACCAGGCCTGAAGTGCCCCTCTAGGATGTTGGCTAAATCTGGTGGAGGTGAAACTTTGTAGGTTTGGGGCTCAGGGTAGAGTTCGCTTTCATCAGGGGCAAAGACCAAATCACAACCACGTTTTTCAAGAAGTGCGCAGTCGTTTTCTAAGGTACGCGGGTAGCGATCGAAATCTTCATGGGGACCAAACTGCAAGCGATTGACAAAGACTGTCGCGATGGAAATGCCCTTGTGAAGTTGACTTTTGCTATGCGCTGCATCCATCAAGCGCAGATGGCCCTCGTGAAGATTGCCCATGGTCGGCACCAAGGCTTTGTACTTCACATCAGCCAATTGCTCGTTCAAGGCTTTGATGGTGTGAATGATTTTCATGGTGTCTGATTCGTGAGATGAGACTGTTCACATCAAAGTCAGGGCTTGACAAAACGAAGAGCAAATCGATCATCTCTTTGGGTCATTTTGGAGAACATCTCTTCTCGTGGGTCGTTGGGATTACGCCAGACACCTGATTCAGCTTCCAGCAAAAACCCTGCCGCCAACATATCTTGAATGACCAAAGCTTGATCAATGCGGTGAAGGGTTTTGATGTCTTGAAGGGCGCTTCCGTTTTTGGCGGCATGATCAATCACCACGTAATGTCCGCCTGACTTCAACGCTTTAAACACCCTTTGGTTCATCAAGTGCCTGTTCAAGGGCATAAAAGCAATATCGTGGTAGGACAAAACAAGGGTCACCAAGTCCAAGGGTGGGGCATTTTCGGGGATTGGGTTTTCAAAGTCTTGAACGAGTGTTTGTAAGTAGGGCTGAGGATGTTGACCCATTCTCGCGCTCAGCGCGGCAGAGGGCTTGTCAATTTGAGCCCACACTTGCCCACCTGGTTGAGCGGCTAAAGCGATAAGTTGTGCGCTGTAGCCTCCCCCAGAGGCCAAATCCAGAGCCCGGTAGCCAGGCTTGACTTTGGTGAAAGTTAAAAATTCAGCGGGTTTTCTGGACTCGTCTGCCTTGAGATCAGAGGCAAGGCGAATGGGGTGCTCAATGGCCTTTGAATAAGCATTTGTGTTTTGTGCATGCACAAAAACCAAGGATTGGGCCAAGAGCAAGACGACCAGCGAAACAAGTGAGCGTGTTTTCATGGTTTTGGGGCCTTTTCGTGGTGGGTAAGTGGGCGACATCATCCTTTGAGCATGACTTGATGGAAAAAGAACCCCTTAAAAAGAGGAGCCCAGTCGCTCTCGGTCGTTCGTCATTTTACTTGACGAAGTCGTTGGAATGTATTTTCTTGCCTGTTAAACTTCATTCGATCTGGTACGCTCTCTCTAGAAGATCAAATGAACCCCAACAAATATCCCCAGTTCAGGCACTCTCACCATTTCGATGCCGGTAACCGATCGGCCGAGACCGGCACAAAAATCGTCATGTGGATATCGGCGTCCATGATGGTCATTGAAATTGTGTTCGGTTGGCTGTTCAATTCGATGTCCTTGCTGGCCGATGGGTGGCACATGAGTTCACATACCTTGGCGATTGGCTTGAGTGCATTTGCTTATTCAGCGGCCAGAAGGCATGCCCATGACACCAGATTTGCATTTGGAACTTGGAAGATGGAAGTTCTAGGCGGTTACACGAGCGCTATTTTCTTACTTGCCATCGCTTTGTTGATGTTTTTCAGCTCCTTTGAGCGTATTTACCAACCCCTTGCCATTGAATATGCCCAGGCCATTGCGGTGGCCGTTGTTGGACTTTTGGTGAATTTGTTGTGTGCATACATATTGTTCCAATCAGGCCACCACCAGGGGCATAAAAACGAAGAAAGTCATGAGCACCATCTTAGCTCAAGACCACCTAAGGGGTCATCTATAGGAGGGTCCGATGCCTCACCTCAGGATCAAGGTCATGATCTCAACTTGCGTGCAGCTTATTTGCATGTGGCCTCGGACGCCGCAACCTCTCTTTTTGCGATTCTGGCCCTGGTGCTTGGCTGGCTTTTTGGTTTTGATTGGTTGGACCCCTTGGTGGGTATTTTGGGTGCAGTTTTAATTGCCTTTTGGTCAAAAAATTTGCTGCTAGAGACGTCCCAGGTGCTGCTTGATTGTGAAATGGATCACCCCGTTGTGCTGGAAATTGAAGCCCTGATTGCTGAATTTCCAGGCAAGGGCCATTTGGAGATTGCTGACTTGCACGTTTGGCGGGTCGCCAAGAATGCCTATTCTTGCGCCATGGTTTTGGTCAGCGAAGATCGACAACTTGGGCCACAACACATCAAAAAAGAGATCGAAAAAATCAAAAAAATAGCTCACTCCACCATCGAAATCCAACATGTGCTTTTGGCCTAATGGCTTGAGTTTCAGTTCTAAGAATCCAAATTCGTGTCAAAAGACGGTTCTTGCACGAATGGCTTGGATGGATAAGTGGTTTTTCCCTTATACAATAGCGTCAAATGCCAAAAATGCTTCGACTCTTTCATGAGTTTAAAATAGGCACATCATCAAAAGGAAAAAACAATGGGAAACAAAATCGTCACTGAAGCGGATCGCAAGCGAACACCGGCTCCAAAACCCCTTCCAGGGACCACCCCAACAACTCATGGACGTGGACAAAAAATCAGCTTAGAGCGTGGTGTTGCAACTCGCTCTAAAAAGAACCCTGGTAAGAGATCCAAAAAAGGCGGTTGATCGACTCCCTGGCGATCTTGGTCTCCTTGACTTGTCAGCAGGCTGATTTCGATCAGCCTTATTTTTAGGGGTGCACATGAAGACGTTTCAACTTTTGGTGCGAGCATGTTTGGTGGCCCTTGCCTTGGATTGTTCATTTTCATGGGCGGACGTGTTCAAAATGTCCTGCGATGTAGAGGGGGCCATCTCACAATTGGACGATAAAAAATTGCCCCCAGCCAAAGTGGTCGTTGAAATTCAATCCATCGGCAAAAATATTTTCATCAATCTGATCGGCCCCAAACTCTACGAAATGCGCATCAGCAGTTTAAGCACTGAGAAATTTCTAGGTAAGAATTTAACCAATGCTCAGCACCTTGGCGTGAGTTCCAAGAGCACCGAAAATGCCCAAATGTCTGAAATTGTGATAGGTCGAGAAAAAGTTTTTTTAAAAGCGTACCGAGATACCCAGTATGCGGGTGCACTGGTTCGGGTCAATTTTCAGGGGCCTTGTGCTTTGCCCTGAGGTCTTTTCTAGGCGTCTGGATCGGCTCACCTAACCAAAGTGACTTTTATGACGTTGTTTTTTAATGATCAAAACGATTTTCATTCAAGAAAGCTTGATAAGACCTCGTAAATTGAGTGAGTTATGCAGGGAAAGCACTATGATTGAGTGCTATTTAAATCGCTTAAATTTGAACTCATCAGATGGGTTGAGATGAGCGGCTTTAGTGGTCTAAAAACTCCAACCGATGTTTGGGAGCTTCTTTTTTTTATAACTTGCTGAAAGTCCTGATATGTCTGATCCCTTGTTGCAACAAAATAATATCGTCATTGGAGAAGGTGTGACGTTCACTGGGACCATCACCGCGCCTGGTAAGGCGATGATCAGTGGTATGTTCACTGGAAATTTATCCGCAAGTGATCTCCATATTGGAAAAGCGGGGCAAGTCTCTGGTGTCATCCGAGCAAAAGAGATCAATGTGCACGGGAAGTTGAGCAAAGACATCGTTTGCCAGCAGCACGTGATGATTCATTCAACAGGTCTGGTCTCCGGTACGCTGGAGTATGAGGAGATGGAGATCATGCGCGGTGGACAATTTCACGGCGTGATGAAGCAAAAAAGTGGTGGTGCTTGAAGCGCACCCGTGCATAGGCTAAAGTTTGAGGTACTTACAACGTGCTTGCTTTTAAATTAAATGGGCAGTCGGTTCAAACCCAAGCCCCATCCTCTGAGCCCTTGCTCAGTGTATTGACCGACGATTTTAAAATCAACGGTTCAAAGTTCGGTTGCGGACGAGCCCAGTGTGGTTCTTGTGTCGTGTTGGTCGATGGAGATCCGCTGCGTGCTTGTGTGGCACCCGTGTCCGCCGTTGCAGGGCGATCGGTACAAACTCTGGAGGGCTTGGGCGAGAAGGGCAAACCCAGTGCGCTCCAGCAAGCGTTCATCGATGAGCAAGCAGCTCAATGCGGTTACTGCACCTCGGGCATGATTTTACAGTCCCATGCTCTCTTGGACCGCAACCCCAAGCCCACTGAGCAAGAGGTCAGGCAAGCGCTGGATGGTAACTTGTGTCGCTGTGGTGCGCACAATCGAATTGTTCGAGCGGTCATGAGAGTGGTGAATAAATCATGATGAATGCAATGAATGTTCTGTCTAGGCGCAGCCTTTTAAAGTCTGTGGGTTATCTTTCATTGTCATTTGGTATTCCATTGCAAAGCGAAATTTCCTTGGCAGATGCTCCCAACAGCAAGCCACCTTTGCCAGGCGACCTCAATACCAACCGCAAGCTCAGTGCTTGGCTGAGGATCAATGCCGACCAAACCGTGACTCTTTTGATTGGCAAAGTTGAATTGGGGCAGGGTGTTTTGACCGCAGTCACCCAGGTCTGTGCAGAGGAGTTGGACATTGACCTCAAGCGCATCAAAATCATCTCTGGCGACACGGCTTTGGTTCCCAATGAGGGGGTGACTGCGGGTTCTTTCTCCATGCCTAATTGTGCAACTGCGGTGCAATATGCCAGTGCTGAACTAAGGTCTCTTCTTTTGGCCTTGGCCAGTGAAAAATTAAAACTCCCATATGAGAGTTTGAGTGTTCAAGATGGCCTGATTAAAAGTACCAACGGATTGAGTGTGAGCTATTGGGACTTGGTGCTTGGTGCTTCGCTGGACAAAGAGGCCACTGGTACGGTCAAGCCTAAGGATCCTAGCCAATACAAATACATCGGTCAAAGCGTCATTCGATTGGATTTCCATCAAAAAATGACGGGGCAAGCGATCTTTCTTCAAGAGCTCAGGCCCCAAGGCATGGTCTTTGCCCACATCGTGCGCCCGCCTTCTTATTTGAGTACGCTGTTGACGGTCAATGAAAGCGCTGTGCAATCCATGCCCGGTGTTTTAAAAGTCGTCAGAAATGGCAGTTTCCTAGGGGTGATAGCGAAAAGGGAGCAACAAGCCTTGGCTGCTGCCCATGAGTTAGGTAAATCTGCGAAATGGTCTGAACAAACGATTTTGCCAACACATGAAGGTATATTTGACTGGCTGCTTAAAACCAAGCCCAACAAAATCATCACCACCAAAAAGCAAACAAGGGCCACAGCAGAAGTACCGACCAAGACGATCGAGGCCACCTATTTCAGGCCTTTTCACATGCACGCCTCCATTGGGACGTCCTGTGCAATTGCAACTTTGGATGCGCAGGGCCTGTTGACCATTCAAACCCATAGCCAGTCTGTTTTTGAAACTGGCTTGGCCATTGCAAAGATGCTTGGCATGGACCCCTCCAAGGTCAGGTGTCAGCATCAGCAAGGTGCGGGGTGCTATGGACACAACATGGCCGATGATGCCGCCGCGGACGCCGCGCTTTTGGCTTGCGCTTATCCAGGTGTGCCGGTTCGTTTGCAGTACACCAGGCAACAAGAACATCAATGGGAGCCTTATGGTTCTGCGATGGTGATCAAAACCAAAGCTGCTTTGAATGATCAAGGACAAGTCTTGGATTGGGATCTTCAATTGTGGTCCAACCCACACACCACCCGGCCCAGTGGAGAGCCTGGTAATTTATTGTCAGCGCGGTATCTTCAAAAGCCTTTTGAGATGCCTTTGCCCATCAACGGGGGGCCGCCTAACTTTGCCGCTGATCGAAATGCTGTTGCTTTGTATGATTTTCCTGGGCACCAAGTTTTGACCCACTTCATCACGGATATGCCGGTGCGGGTCTCCTCCACCAGAGGTCTGGGTGCTTATGCCAATGTATTTGCCATTGAATCCTTCATGGATGAGTTGGCCCAAGCCTTTAAGGCCGATCCTGTTGAATATCGCTTGAGATTTCTAAAGGACGCAAGAGCTCGGGATGTCATTCAAAAAGCAGCAGCGATGTTGGGGTGGACGAAGTTCAATAAAACTTCTGGAAGAGGTCGCGGCATTGGGTTTGCAAAATATAAAAACATTGCCGCATATTGCGCTGTCGCAATAGAGGTAGAGGTCAATGAAAAAACAGGTCGCATTCGTGTACTGAAAGCCGTCTCAAGCGCTGATGCTGGACAAATTGTCAATCCCGATGGCGTCAAAAATCAAATTGAAGGCGGACTGATTCAGTCACTGAGTTGGACGCTCAAAGAAGAGGTCAAGTTTGATCAAAAGAATATTTTGGCCGAGGACTGGACAAGTTATCCGATTTTGACTTTCTCAGAAATACCCCATGTTCAAGTGGAATTGATTGACCGTCCTGGCATGCCTTTCTTGGGTTGCGGTGAAGCCTCTCAAGGGCCCACAGGGGCCGCTCTTGCAAATGCCGTTTTTGATGCAACTGGCGTTCGTTTTAGACGCTTGCCCTTGACGCCTGATCGCGTCAAGCAAGGCCTTCAAAAGCTTTGAACGTCAGAGTTCAAGTTCAAAGCAAATAAAAAAAGGAGCCTGGCTCCTTTTTGTTTTCATGTCGCCACACGGCTTAAAGCCAGGGCATGGACAGCAAGAAGTTCAAGATCCTGCGCTAGGCGCCTGAGTTTTGGCTGCGGGCTTGATCACTTCTTTCGGTGGAGAGCAGTCAAAACAAACAAATGTGGTGCTCCCAAGAAGCCGTTTGAAGGAGCCGTGGCTTCTTGATTTGTGGATGCCACATTTGATACAACTCATGGTGTCTCCCGTACGCCCTTCGGTGCCAAAGGGTGAGCCACCAGTTTTGGACTTGTACCGAAGCCCATCGTTTGAAATTTTAGTTTTATCGTCGCGTGGCATAGTCTCTTTTTTGATTTCAATATAAAACTCAGGATGAGATCCGTATTGTAAATTCAATGCATTACCTCAATTATCCTAGTTTTTAGCTGTAAATCATCTATATTGAGCAACTCAAAAGCTTATTTAGGCGATAAATAAGCTTTTTTAAGGCTGAAAATGACTTCTCAAGGTGATCCATCGAATGAATTTTTTCACAAAAGGTACACTTTTTGAGGCATGAGGGATTGAGCGTGCGAGAAAACTCCCTTTCAAACCGTCCTCGATGAGCGCTTTAGGCCTTGGGTCTGAACATTTGAAAGAGTTGATCAGCACCGATGGTGAAGTAGTCTCCTGGCCCGCCCCCTCTGACGATATGCTGGGCGTTAGAGGTGTTGTAAATCCCATCTTTGAGCAATCTTTTATCGATGTGTACAGCAACAACTTCGCCAAACACCATCCATGTTTGGATTTTTTCACCAGAGCTTTTCAGGAGCTGGTGAATTTGGGTGCATTTGCACTCAAAGGTCACAGGGCTTTCTTTGACTCTAGGCACATCTATCAAGGTGGACTCGATGGGCGTGAGTCCCGCCAATTCAAACTCGTTGACATCTGGGGGCACTGGCGCACAGGTCTGGTTCATTTGGTCGGCCAGAGGAAAAGTGACCAAATTCCAAACAAAAGCCTTGGTCTCTTCAATGTTTCGCAAGGTGTCTTTGTAGCCGTTGCTAGAAAAACCAATGATAGGCGGAATGTAGTTAAAGCCATTGAAAAAGCTGTAGGGCGCCAAGTTCACTTGGCCGGTGGCGCCTTTAGACGAGATCCACCCAATTGGACGAGGACCCACGATGGCATTGAAGGGATCATGGGGTAAGCCGTGCCCATTTTTAGGTTCGTAGGAGTGAATTGCGTCAGTCATGTTGTTGCATCGAATTGAATGGAGTTGGTGCCAAGGGGCTGATAATTTCCTATAACCACTATTGTAAAGCGATCGTTGCCTCAAGCTTGGGGCTTAAAAGAAGTCATACCTCTTTGAGCCTCATGTGGATTTGATGAAATTGATTCAAATGTAGAATGGTGTTTGTCGTGTCATGATGCGAACCCTCATGCTGGTTTGGTCATGCACAGTTTTACATTCTTTTAGTTTATGCTCAAACGACGAACATTCAATCAATTCTTGGGGCTGGGAGGGGTGCTTGGGACGGCTGCCTTCAATGCTCCCGCTTCAAGGGCTGCCTTGGCTGCCACAGCGGCAGACAACTGGCCAAGTAAAGCCATTCGATTGATCGTACCCTTTGCGGCTGGTGGGGGTAACGATACAGTAGCCAGGGCGGTGAGCGAAAAATTGTCCCTGGTTTTGGGGCAAAGAGTCATCGTGGACAACAAGGGAGGCGCTGGAGGCGCTTTGGGTGCAGAGTTGGCGGCCAAAGCGGAGCCCGACGGACACACCCTCTTTTTAGGCGGTGTTGGCAGCTTGGCCATCAATCCTGCCACCCGTGAGAAGTCAAGTTACGACCCGATCAAGGATTTTGCACCCATTTCTTTGCTGGCGATGGCACCTCTGGTGGTCGCGGTTCACCCAAGTTTGGGCGTAACGACCATGCAAGACTTGGTGGGCAAAGCCAAAGACAAGTCCTTGGGTTTGGCCTATGCATCCAATGGTGTTGGCAGCTCCTCGCATTTGGCGACGGAATTGTTTTGTTCAATGGCCAGCCTTCAAATGACGCATGTTCCTTACAAAGGTCTGGCGCCTGCATTGGCTGATTTGCTCTCAGGGCAAGTCAAGTTGATGTTCTCTAGCAGTGTGGCCATCTTGCCGCATGTGGCCACGGGTCGCTTGAAGGTGCTGGGCAGCACGGGCTTGAAGAGGAGCAGTGCATTTCCTGACTTGCCAACCATCGCAGA
>JBAXNB010000093.1:0-9769 GCA_037134015.1 Betaproteobacteria bacterium
GTGCCTGAGGCGAACGCTCACATGATCGGGTGTTTGTGTGAGGCTTACAAATTCATGCGAGAACAAGACCTGCGCATTGGGGTAGGCCGACAACTTCTCAAGCAAGATGGGCGTGAGACGATGCTGCTCCAGGTGAAGCCTAAAGGGGTAAGGCGTGTCGTCTCGCAAAATGGACATGTCCCACTCTGCAATCAAACCCTCTTGCAAATCCCGGCTCTGCCAAACTGGCACCTTCATGCCAATGGCCATCATCGCGTCGGTGACACCAAGAGGAGCTAGCATCTCTAGGGTAGGCGGATGAAAGGTACCAGCCCTTAAATCCAAGGTCGTGCTCGGTTCGAGCTCAAGCACACACACTTGCACGCCTTGACGGGCCAGGTCCAAAGCACACAAGAGCCCCACGGGGCCTGCGCCAACAACGATGACTTGATGGATGTTCATCTGTTTTCCTGACCTCAGTAAGAACGGGGCATGCCCAAGATGTGCTCACCCAAATAAGACAAGATCATGTTGGTCGAAATGGGTGCGACTTGGTAAAGCCTGGTTTCTCTGAACTTTCTCTCTACATCGTATTCGGCTGCAAAACCAAAACCCCCATGGGTCTGCAAGCACACATTGGCCGCCTCCCATGAGGCATCGGCCGCGAGGAGTTTGGCCATGTTCGCCTCCGCCCCACAATTGACCCCCGCATCGAACATGGCACATGCGTTGTAGCGCATGAGGCTCGCAGCCTCAACGTTCACGTAGGCCCTTGAAATGGGAAATTGGATGCCTTGATTTTGACCAATCGGCCGATCAAACACCACCCGGTCCTTGGCATAGGCCGTGGCTTTTTCAATGAACCAATAGCCGTCTCCAACACACTCGGCAGCGATCAAAATTCGCTCTGCGTTCAAGCCATCCAAAATGTACTTCAAGCCCTGGCCCTCTTCACCAATGCGGTTTTCAACTGGGATTTCTAATCCATCGATAAAAATCTCATTGGTTTCGTGGTTGACCATGTTTCTTATGGGGCGAACCGTGATGCTTTTGCCCACCGCTTCACGCAAATCCACCAAAAACACAGAGAGTCCTTCGGTTTTTTTCTTGACCTCAGACAGCGGCGTTGTTCTGGCCAAAAGCAGCATGTAGTCAGAGTGCTGCAACCTGGAAGTCCATACCTTTTGACCGTTGACGACGTAGCGGTCCCCCTTCAAGACGGCAGTGGTCTTGAGCTTGGTGGTGTCGCTTCCCGTGCTGGGCTCGGTCACGGCCATGGCCTGCATTCTTAACTCACCACTGGCGATGCGAGGTAACAACTCACGCTTTTGTTGCTCGCTGCCGTGTCGAACCACACAGCCCATCACATACATTTGACCATGGCATGCACCAGAATTACCGCCAGCGCGATTGATTTCTTCCATGACCACACTGGCCTCTACCAGGGATAAATTAGAACCCCCATACTCCTCTGGAATCAAGGCACTCAGCCAACCGGCTTGGGTCAAGGCGTCGACAAATTCTTCCGGAAAAGCCCTCTTCTCGTCCAAGTCTTGCCAATAGCGTGAGTCAAACTGGGAGACCACCGAGCGAACTCCGTCCCTTAAATCCGAGAAATCATATTGAGGATTGCGATTTTTAAACATGTTTTGCGAAAGTTTTTAAACGATTGAAAATGATTGGAATTGTTTTTTTCTAACGCCTGTAAGCGGCGTGAACAAGATCTGACGGTTCAAGCAAACATCTGTCCACCATCCACGTTGATGACACTGCCCGTCAAATAGCTTGACAAGGGCGAGCAACAAAAGACGGTCAGATCTGCAATTTCTTGCGGCTCAGCCATGCGTCCAAAAGGCATCTGCACGGTCAACTCCATCCAACGCTCTGGATCAGACCATTTTTGTGCGGCTTGCGCTCTGAGCATGCCCTCCATGCGTTCACTCTTCGTGGGTGAGGGGTTGATGCCAAACACGCGAACACCATGCAGTTGAGAAGAGGCGCCCAAGGCTTGGGTAAAAGCTATCAAGGCAGCGTTGGCCGTTGAGCCACAAATGTAGGCATTTCTGGGCGCGGCACCTGCCATACCAATGATGTTGGCAATGACGCCACTTTTTTTGCCTTGCATCAAAGGGAGGACCTCTCGGGTTAAATTGATGTAGCCAAAAAGCTTCAACTCCCAGGCCTGTCTCCACTTTTCCTCGCCCACGTCCATCAAATTGCCACCTGGAATAGCGCCCGCGTTGTTGATCAAGATGTCGATGTCTTGGCATTGCGCCGCCAGTTTTTTCGCCGAGCCACTCTCGCCCAAATCCAGTGCGATGCTTTTCGCTTTGACGCCCGTTTCAGAGAAGATACGTGCACAAGCCGCATCCAGCGAATCCTGGTTGCGAGAGACCAAGGTTGGGAGGGCCCCCTCTTTGGCAAAGGACATGGCGGTGGCCAAACCAATACCCTTGGAGCCACCAGTGACCATCACCTGCATGTGTTTGAGTTTTAAATCCATAGCAATACTTTCAAAGTTAAATCAATTCATCAATTCACCCAGACTTAGGGGCTGGGTACTTGGTCAACAAACCATGTGGCGATGTCTTGACCTTGCATAAAACACACCTCTGGCTCTGCCATCAACAAGTCCAGCATTCTCTCAAAAGATCCAAATCGATGGGGCACACCGATCAAATGGGGGTGTAGACCCACGGCCAAAACACGGGGTCTCTTTTGGGCTTCCCTTTTGAACAAAGCCAGGGTGCTGCTGAGCCGGTCATACATTTCATTGGAAGCGTGCTTTTCAACCGCGTAGATGATGGAGTCGTTGATCTCTAAGTTGTAGGGCAAACTCAAAAGCGGACCGTTCTGTGTCGACATCCAATGGGGCACATCGTCCACCACCCAATCGAACACGTAGTCAATGCCAGCCGCTTTCAAGGTCTCTGGCGTGGTGTGGCTCTCGCGCAGTCCAGGGCCTAGCCACCCCTTGGGACGCTTGCCCGTGAAGCTTTCAATCATATCGAGCGCCGTGTTCACGACCTGCGCTTCGGCCCCCGCATGGTTCAAAGATTTTTGATGAACACCGTGACCAATGAACTCCCATTGGGCGTTTTTCATGGCCATCGCTGCTTGGGGGTATGCGTCAATCACCCCGGCATTGAAACTGGTGGAAGCCGTCAAACCCCGCTCGGTGATGGCCTCAATGATGCGCGGTAAACCACAGCGCATGCCGTAATCGACCCAACTGAAGTTGGGGACATCTGGCACCGTCTCTTTGCCGTGAGGCGGGGTGATGATGGTTCGGGGCATCGGGGCATCAAACTCCCAATGCTCAACGTTGACCACCAAATGAACCATGATCGAACCCTTTGCATGGGGCTTTAAAGCAGGACCGTCGTTGGAGAAGCGATAAGGAATTCTTGGATTTGCCATGAGGATGAGGATGAGAAAAAATGGAGAACAAAGATCAATGTCTTATTTGTTTCAAAATATCCAGCTTCATGTGGTTAAAAGCTGGGCTTGTTGTGAGCTCCACACTTCTGGGACGCTCAAACTCGACGCTGATTTTGGCTTGAATGCGCCCTGGCCTGGCCGACATCACGTAGATTGAATCGGCCAAAAAGATGGCTTCGTCGATGTCATGGGTCACAAAAACAATGGTCGGTTTGATTTTTTGCCAAACCGACAACAGCAGCTCTTGCATGCTCAGTCGAGTTTGTGCATCCAAAGCCCCAAAGGGCTCGTCCATCAGCAAAACCTTGGAGCCCATGGTCAAGATGCGTGCGATGCCCACACGTTGACGCATGCCACCAGACAGTTGGATCGGCAAGTGATCTTTGAAATTCTCCAAGCCAACGATGGACAGCATCTCGTGGGCCTTTTGTTCATAGTCTTGTTTATCTCTGCCTTGCGTTTTGGGACCAAAAATCACGTTGTCCCAAACACTCAACCAAGGAAACAAAGCGGCCTCTTGAAAAACAACGCCTCGATCAGGCCCGGGCTTGAGAACTTTTGCACCATCGACGAGCAAGGTGCCCGAGCTCGGGCTCTCAAAACCGGCAATCAAATTCAAGAGCGTGGATTTACCACAACCCGAGGGGCCCAAGAGCGCAATGAACTCGCCCGATTTGACTTGAATGTCCACTTCATCAAGAGCCAAAACATCGCTGCTGCTCTTGTAAATTTTGGACAGCCGCTGGATTTCAATCGCAAGTGGGTTCATGTTAGAAAATTTCGCTCATAAAGGGTAGGTGAACAAGTTCAAAGGACCGTGAAACATCAAAGGATTTTTCAATTCAATGGTTTTGCAGAATTCTCCACCTCAAGACTTTGCTTTCCATGGCCACAATGATTCGGTCCGACACAAACCCCATGGCCCCAATGGAGACCATGTCGGCCAAGACAATGTCCATGCGACCCACATAATAGGCGTCCCACAGCACATAACCCAATCCCGACTTGACCGCCACCATTTCCGAGACGATCACAGCGGTCCATGAGATCCCCAAACCCACACGCAAACCCGTGAAGATGGCGGGCATGGCGCTTGGTAAGACCACCCTCCAAAGCAACTGGCCTGGTCGACAACCCATCATCTGCGCTGCGCGCACCAAATTCCTATCCACATCTCGAGCGCCTTGGGTCGTGTTGACCACCACCGCATAAAAGCCACCTAAAAAAATCAAGAAAACACTTCCAATGTCACGGATACCAAAAAGAGCAATCGAAAAAGGCAACCAAGCCGTGATCGGGATGGGCCTGAGGCTTTGGATCATGGGATCGATCAATTTTGATATCAACTTGCTGCGACCAATCAAAAGCCCCAAAGGAATGCCCAACACGGTCGAGTAAAAAAAACCTTGCACCACCCTTGAACCCGAGTACGCCACATTGGACACCCATGTGCCCAAATACGGATTGAGCCCAAGGCCAGGCTGCCCCCAAATCCATCCGGCAAAACCGTCCATGACCGCCAAAGGCGTTGGCACAATGCCAGCCATGTCGGGTTGACTTGCTGCGATTTGCCACAACAGCAAGACCAACACAGGCACGATCAAGCCGAAAAGAAATTGGTGCAGTTTGTGCATGATCTGGTTTTATTTTTTAAATTCTCGGGCGATGGCGTCGTCGTACAGTGCCCCGGCCTCTTGCGTCACGTCCTTTTGAACAATGCCTTGTTTGAAGGCAGCTTCGGCCAAGAGTTGAACTTGCTCTTTGTTCAAAACGCCACCTAATTTGATCAACTTAGAGGACTCTTTGGTCACATTCAAAGGCAAACCCGTGAATTTGGCATACGAGTCGGCAAACAGGTCGTTGTTCTTGGCCATTTGCTCCTCCGCATTGAGGTAGACCCACATGAAGCGACGAATGGCCTCTTTCTTGGAGGTCAAGGCCTCTCTTGAGGCGGCCAAGAGGCCTAGCTCTGCGCCCACTGACTTGGCTTTGGAGTAGTCCATGTTTTTGGCGAAATAAGCCTCACCCTCGGCCACCGCCTGAGACTCAAAGGGCTCCCACAGCACCATGGCATCGATGTCACCTCTCTTCATGGCCTGCACGAAGGCCGTGCCACCGCCTTGAATGTTGACGGGTGTGAAACTTGTATAAGGCACGCCTTTTTCAATCAAGGTCATGGCCCACTGAAACCAAACCGCTGAACCAGGCGCGATACCAATTTTTTTGCCTGCAATGTCCTTCCAATCGTTGATGACCACACCTTTTTTGACCACCAAGTTTTTTGCTGAACTCGCAACACCCGTTAAACCGATCAGATTTTTGCTACCCTGAGAAGCGGCAATGGCCAGGTCTCCAGGGCCAACGGCTGAGACGTCAACTGAATTGGACAAGAGCGCCGTTCTGGCATCGGCGTAGCGCACAAATTCAGCGCGTTTGACTTCCACGTTGAACTTCTTGAGTTCTTCCTCCAGATTCAGCATCGGGGAGAGATGACCCACCTTCACAAATCCAACCGTCAGCGTTTCCTTTTGAGCCAAAGGCTGAGGTGCTGGCCCAATGGCCATGGCGGATATAGCAGTCAGTGATAAAACACTGAAGAGACCTTTAACAGTAAAAATTTTCTTCATCATTGCTCCAAAAATAAAAAATTGAACAACTCACACTCAACACTCATTGCCCCACAAAAAGCGGACTTCTCTTTTCAGCAAAGGCCGCTCGCCCTTCCAAATAATCTTTGGACTTGAAGCAGTTTTTAACCGCCTCGTCCACCAACCCGACCTCCACAGGATCAGATCCGTTCAAAGCCGCATTGAAAGCCATTTTCGCCGCCTTGATGGTCAAGGGTGCGTTTTCAGATATCAAAACCGCTGTTGCATGAGCCTCTTTGAACACATCCGTCTCGATGCCATTCAAGAGGCCCAGACCAAGCGCCTGATGGGCGTCGATGACTTTGGCCGTGTAGAACACTTCACTGGCTTTGGCAGGGCCTAGAATGGCCATCATTCTTTTGACGCCACCAAAGGCATAACCCAGGCCCAATCTTGCAGCTGGCATTCTGAACTTTGCACTCTCAGAACCATAACGCAAGTCACATGCCAAGGCCAAACCCAAGCCACCTCCATAACAAATCCCACTGATGGCCGCGATCACGGGGGAGGCAAACTTGGCCAAGGCGCCCTGCGCTCTGGATACGGCGTGGTCGTAATTGGCAACCTGAGCGGGATCGTTTCTTTGCTCCCCGAATTCTGAAATGTCGGCTCCTGAGACAAAAGCGCGATCCCCCTCGCCTCTGAGGACGAGCGCGCGCACTGTGGCGTCTGAATTCAGCTGCTCGAGCAAATCTCCAAGTTTGAGCCACATGGACAAGGACATTGCATTGAAACGGCGCTCATTGGAGAACGTGATGGTGGCCACATGAGCGTCCACGCTCAGTAAAACATCGCGTTCGGCTTTTGTTGCCAAGGATTCAGAATTTTGGTGTGAAGTGCTCATGGTTTAAACGCATTGGTTCTCGTGAAAAAGTTGAATTTCGGCGTCGGTGTAACCGACCTCTTTGAGCACTTCGTCGGTGTGCTCACCCCAAGCAGGCGCTGGCGCCACAACGCGAGCGGGTGTTCTTTGCAAGATGACAGGTTGGGTGATGTAGTGTGTTTGCTCACCCGTTGAGCTTTCAAGGCTTGAGACCACCTCCAAGTGTTTGACTTGTTCGTCTTCGAACACCTCTGGCACTGAATAAACAGGCCCCGCAGGAACGCCTACCTTGTTCAATTCATTGACCCAGTGATGAACCGTATGGGTTTTAAAAACTTGGGCCAACTCTTGGTTCAAACGCTCTCGATGTTTCACGCGCAAACTCTCCGTTTTGAAGTCTGGATCCTCTAGCCACTGTAACTGACCCAAGAGTTCACACATTTTGACCCAATTGCCTTCTCCTGACGCACCCAAATTGAACACGCCGTCCTTTGCGTCAAACAGCCCCATGGGGCAGGATGTGGGGTGATTGTTGCCAATTTGAACAGGAACATCGCCTTCGTTCAAATACCTGGCCATTTGAAAATCCATCATAGCAATTTGTGCATGCAACAACGAGGAATGAACCCATTGTCCACGACCAGAGACTTCACGCTCTAGCAGAGCCGTCAAAATACCCAAAGCCGCGTACAAGCCAGCACTCAAATCGGCAACGGCCAAGCCGGCCCTCACCGGTCCCGCATCTTGGTGACCGGTCACGGACATCAAGCCACCCATGCCCTGAATGATTTGATCAAAACCTGGTCTCAAGGCGTAGGGGCCAGTTTGACCAAAACCAGAAATGCTTGCCAAGATGATCCTCGGATTGACTTTTGCGAGAGACTCATAATCAAGGCCTAATTTAACTTTGACCTCAGGCCGCCAGTTTTCTACCACCACGTCCGCATCTTTGATCAAACGCATGAGAATGTCTTTGGCGCCGGGTCGCTTGAGGTTCAGGGTCATCGATCTCTTGTTTCGATTGATGTTTTGAAAATCCCCCCCTTCTCGGTTGGAGGCGAACAAGGCTTCATTGGGATCAACGCCCTGAGGGGGCTCGACGCGAATGACATCTGCGCCAAAGTCGGTCAGGATCCGAACACAATTGGGGCCAGAACGAACCCTGGACAGATCAATGACTCGAAACCTTGACAAGGCGGAAGAAGCTTGTATTTTGGGCATGGTCTATTTTTTCAATAAAAGAATGAACAACTAAGCTGTGGACGTGAACAGGCGGGTGACACACTGAGTTCCAAAACGCTCACCGATGAAGTTCTTGGCCCAGCGCAAAAGACTCAACTCTTCAAAGGGCCTGCACAGCACTTGCACACTGACAGGTAAGCCCCTCGAATCTTGGCCAATGGGCAGTAAAAGTGAAGGCAATCCTAAATAATTCACAAAGCCCATGAACCTGTGGAGTGAGAGCAATTTCTTTGCATCAAACTGAACGTGGCCAACGCTCACTTGATCTGCTGTGGGCAGATCAACCCCTAAGGCGGGGAGCATGAAAAAGTCACGATCCTTCAGGTACCGCTCGACAAAGCGTTTGAGCGACTCGCCTCTTGACGTCAAGGCTTGAACAGACCAAGCCTTGGGTACAACGGCGCCAAGACAAATCAACTCTCTCAAGGCCTTGGGGCAAGGGCGTGAAGAAGCATCTTCAGATAGCAGACCTCGATGTGTTTGAAAGACCTGCTGATAAAGCAGCACCTCGGCCATTGCACTGAGGCTTGACTCTTCTTTGAAGTCCTCTGTGATCAGCGCATCCTTTTGAGATTGCACACATTCAAGCATTTGAGTGGCAACGCTTGAGGACATCTGATTGGAGGGGAACCAACAATGGATGCGACTGCCATCTTGGGCTTCTTTTAAAACCGGGGCATGGACATGTTGTTCAACAGGTTCATGGCTTTTGATTTGAACCAACACTTGTTCAAGATCGTCTACAGAACGGGCCAAGATGCCCACCGTGTCCAAATGGGGAGCCAAGGGATGGACACCACGGGTCGACAAGAGGCCCATGCTGGTCTTCAGACCTACGAGGCCACAAGAGGCTGCGGGTATGCGGATGGAGCCTGCGGTGTCAGTTCCTAGCGATGCAAAGCACAACTCACGCGCAACTGCCACGGCACTTCCACTGGAGGAACCACCCACCACACATGAGGCGTTCAGAGGATTGAGACACGCACCCAAGTACTCATTTTGTGCGGTGGATCCGCATGCATAGGGCGCCATGTGCAAGGCACCAAAATGGGATGCTCCAGCTTGGTGCAGAGCTTCTATACACGTTGAGTTTTTAAGCAGCGTGCCTGGGTGACTTTGACCTGGACCCAGACCGATGCCCGGGCTCCGAAGATCCAGTTCGAAAATATCTTTGTGAGCTAAGCCTACGCCATGCAAAGGTGCATGGCTGGACACGCGGGCTTCACGTTCCTCAAAAACCTCCACAAATCCATTTTGAAGGTTTGCCTCATGGACGAGTCTCTCCCGCTGTACCTTTAAGCTCTCAGACGCTGAGAGCTTGCCCTTCTTCAACCAAGATTGAAGCTCTAAAATGGTGCCAGGTAATTCAGACACGAGAGAGACTTTCACTGAAGTCCATCCAACTTTTTTGGCCGATGGACAGGAGGTCAGGGCTCGCATGGGGTGAGGTGTCGAGACTGTTGTCGTGGTCTTGCAAAAGTGTGGGGCAAGCCTCCAAGAGGCGCTTGAGTGTTTTGGTCCATCGTTGAACATCCCTCTCAGAGAGCTCAACACTTGGCAGCGACTGCCTCATGGCGTCTGGTACATGAAGACTCCAAATTTCTGACTTCAAAGCCAAATTTGTTGGTGACATTGA
>JBAXNB010000094.1:0-9759 GCA_037134015.1 Betaproteobacteria bacterium
TGGCTCAAATGCTCGATGAATTGACGGTCAAAGGCTTCATTGATCATGCCCATGCGAGGTGTTGATAAATCATGGCTGATGCCACCCGTGGCAATCACACTGACTCTTTTTTCAGAGGTGTCTTCAAGCAAGGCGCGTGCAATCATCTCTCCAAATTGATAACACCGACTCATTTTGGGCAAAGGCGGTTGCACGCAATTGATCAAGATGGGAACTATAGGGAGCGAGTGAGGCAATCCAGCCAGTTCCAAAGGCGTGACAAAGCCGTGGTCCAAAATCAACTCCATGGACAGCGAGGGGTCAAAGTCATTGTGCAAGGCGCGCTCTAAAAGGTAGGTCCCTAGAGAAGAGTCACCAGGGAGCACTCTTTTTTCAACTTTCAACCAGTGCTCCACGGGTGCTGGATAAGCCTCAGCTGCACCGATACAAAACGCAGGCAAGTTGTTCAAAAAGAAATTGTGGACATGATCGTCGGAGATGAGCAGCAGGACATCGGGCCTAGCTTGCAGGACCTGCTCTCCCACATGCTTAAAAGCTTGATAGACTTCTTCTCGATCATTTTCGCTGACTGCATTTGGAAAATTGATCATCACCGGCGTGTGACTGACTGCATGAAGGGAGACAATTTGGGCCATGATCGATTGAATTTACTTAGGCGGACTTGAACAGTTGAAACGTTATTACTTGTAGAGCGGGCATTTAAAAGAAAACTGCCGCTCTTTGTGGACTAGCTGACTTTGGGTAAAAGGGACTTAAGCGCAAATACAGAGTCTTTTTCAGGTATGCCTACCCCAATACAGTGCGCTCGAAGTAAATAAGGATTGGCTCCGCTCAAGTACAACTGTGCGACATCGTTGTTCAAGATCGCTTCTTTCGCAACCGCGCTCAAAACTCGGTCGTTCAAATACGCCTTGGCATTCAATTTGAAGCGTTCAAGGTGCGATGAATTGTGGTGCAAATCAAAAAGCACCTTGTTCAAAGCGTAAGACTGCGCAGTAGGAATGCTCTCAACCCAATTGCTCAATTTTTCCCCCCTTCACGAAGATCAAGTTCTACAGATTATGTGTCGAATTCAAAGGTTTTAAAGGTTTTAATGGCCTGCTTTGTTAGGGGTATTTACCATGCTTGTGTTCAAGCCTTTTTTGTCGATCTTTAAATGGCGTTGTTGAAAACGACCACCTTGTCTTGCGCTATGGCCAACTGGTTCTTCTATCCTCTGCATCAGGAAGTAAGTCGCTCCTGGCTTTAGGCATTCAAGGAGCCTGTGTTGACCCTTTGAAGAACACGTCCTGGTAAAGCACCCGTGTGTTTGGCCTTGTCAACGACCAATGTGCCATTGACGATCACCGTGGTTCGATCCCCTTGGGGATAGCGATGAGGATCCTCATAGGTGGAGAGGTCTAAAAAAACCTCGGGCTCGAACATGGTCACATCGCCATACCAACCTAGCTTTAAAAGACCGCGGTCTTTGAAGCCAAGAGCTTGTGCGGTGGCACCGGTCATTTTGTGGATCGCATGTGTCAAGGAGGTGACCCGCTCTCGGTGGACGTATCGCCCTAGCACGCGAGGAAACGTCCCATAAAAACGAGGGTGCGGCATGCCTTGACTGACCACACCATAATCTGCAACGCAATTGCCATCCGATCCAACGAGCACACGCTCGGACCCCATCAGGGCGACAATGTCTGACTCTGCAATCGATGTGATCAAAACACGGGTCGCACCTTTGTCTTTGATCAAAAATTCGCAAAGAGCATCGATGGGATCTAAATTTTGTAGACGGGCCAATTCGGCGATGGTCTTACCGGCGTGTTCTGGCTGATGGGGCGTGATCGAGATGCGAACGGCCTCCCAAGATGGAATGCGGCCCCAGTTGTTCAATCCCTCTTTTTCAATTTCTTGGCGTATTCTTTGACGACTTGGTGGTTCTTTCAAGCGTTCAATCATGGCGTCCACACCACCAGCTTGAACCCATTGAGGCAAAATGTTCTTCAAGGGGTTGCTGCCCGCTGTGTAAGGATAAGCATCACAGTCGATCTGGATGCCTTCGAGTCGAGCTTGGTCCATCATGTCCAAGGCCTCTCTCGTCTTGCCCCAGTTGTCAACCCCTGAGCATTTGAAGTGCACGACCTGCACGTGAATTCGACTTGATCGGCCAATGTCGATGGCCTCTGCCAAGGCCTCCAAGACGCCAGACGACTCATCTCTCAGGTGGGTGAAATAAGCCGCTCCATGCGAGGCCAACACCTCAGCCAAGATTTTTAACTCATCGGCTGCGGCATAGGAGCCAGGGGAGGTGAACAGTCCGCTGGACATGCCTAGAGCCCCCGCTTTCAGGCCCTCCGTAAGCATGTCTTTCATGTGGGACATCTCCATGAAGCTAGGCTCTCTTTGCTCCATGCCCATGGCCATGAGTCTCAAGGTGTTGTGACCCACCAGCATGCCCACATTGACCGATGTTTGAGGAAATGTTTCAACATAGGTTTTAAAGTTCATCTCTTTGAACGGTAGCCATGGTGCACTTGGGTTCAAGTAATCGGCCAAGAGCTTGACCTTGTCTGGCAAGCACGGCGCCACAGAAAAACCACAATGCCCAATGATTTCGGTGGTGACCCCTTGCCTGACCTTGCTTTCAGCTTTGGGGTTGATGGGCAAGGTGAAGTCAGAGTGTGTTTTGATATCGATAAAACCGGGGCAAACCACCAGGCCCCGAGCATCTAGGGTCTGGCTGCTCACCAAGTCCAAGTCTTTGCCCATGGCCACGATGCGTTCATCGTGAATGGCCACATCCAGCATCTGTGGCTGTGCACCACTGCCATCAAAGACTTGGCCGCCTTTGATCAAAATATCGCATTTCATGTAAGGGCCCTAGAAGATTGTCGTATGGGGTAGCAGAGCCGCTTGTGTTGGAGGCCAACACCTGGCCCATCAAAAGGGCGAGGGGACTTTGTATTTTAGAGCCAACTCATGCAGTGTGGTCTGCATTTTGGCAGGAATGGGGACGCCGCTTTTCTCACGAGAGACCCGTTCTTTGTAGCCACGTTCACCGGGCATCAAGATCTCGGTGCCCACTCTTTCATCCACGGGCAGTGCCTTCAAGGCTTTGATGGTGTTGTCCATCTCCACTTGGAAGGAGGCTTCAGAGCACACTTGCGCGATGTCGATCGCGATGATCCACGCGTTTTGGCAATGTCGTTGAGCGTCTTCTTTGTCTGAAAAGAAGTGTCCAATGAGTGGGTTCAAAACAGGCAGACTGGCCATCAGCTCAAACATCAGTGACAGGCCTGAGCCTTTGGGCCCACCAAGGGGCAAGGGCGTCAAGGCCTTTTGCGGGTCGATGGTCTCTTGACCTTGTGCATCCAAAGCCCAACCGGTTTGCAATTCTTCGTTTTTGGCTTTGAGTTGGGCCAGTTTGCCCAAAGACACAATGCCAGAGGCCATGTCAAGGATGATGGCCTGTCCCTTGGGGCCGGGCACCGCCATCGAAAATGGGGCCGTTGAGACACCAGCTGCTTTGGCGCCGTAATAAGCCATGTTGGGTCTTGAAGCGGCAAGCGCAATGCAGGCCATGCCAGCTTTTGCGACCTTTTCAGAATAAATCCCCAAGGAGGCCGTGTGCGTGGTGTTTCTCACCATGACCAAACCGATGCCCGTGAGCTTGGCTTTTTGCATGGCGATGTCACTGGCTTTTTGCATGGCGATAGGGCCAGCGCAACGATCGGCCTCAAGCACCGTGAGTGCAAGTGTTTCTTGGACCACGTGCAAATTGGGCGTGGCATTCATCTCTTTGCTGTCGAGCAATCGAAAGTACATCGGTACACGACTGATGCCATGGGTGTCCACGCCCCTTAAATCTGCCCAAGTCAGGGCATTGGCCATGGTTTGAGCGTGTTCGGGAGAAACTCCTTTGGCCACAAACAGGCCTTTAGAAAATGCGTTCAGTGCTTCTGAGGAGATCCGGGCGGATCCCTTGGGGCTAGGGCTCATGGTTCTTATTGTGTTTCGATTTTTCTGAGGTCAATCACACGTTGCCATTTAAAGTACTCGGCTTCAACGAGTTGCTTCATCTCCTCAGGCGTGCTCGATTGGGGGTCGCCTCCGAGTTCAGCCAACCTGGCGAAGTTGTCTTTGTCGTCAATGATTTTTTTCATCTCTTGACTCAAGCGCTTGATGATGTCGTTGGGTGTGCCCCCAGTTGCACCCAAGCCAATGAAGGACTTGACCTCGTAGCCGGGCAGAGACTCTGATACAGATGGAACATCGGGAAGCGCTTTGAGTCTTTCTTTGGAGGTGACCGCCAAGGGTTTGATTTTGCCAGCCTTGATATAAGGCAGGGACAAGGTCGGCGCTTCAATCAACATGTCCACACGTTCACCCAAAAGCTCGGTCAAGGCATTGTTGCCCCCCTTGGTTGGAATGTGCACAAAGTCAGTGCCAGCCATGACGTTCAACAGCTCGGATGAAAGGTGATGGATGGAGCCAAAGCCAGAGCTTGCATAGTTGAATTTATTGGGATTGTTTTTAGCTTGGAGCAAGAGTTCGTTTAAATTTTTATAGGGCGAGTTCAAACCCACATGCACAATGAAGGGGTAGAAGGTGAGGGTGGAGATCATGGCAATGTCTTTGATGGGATCAAAGGGCGGGCTCTTGCTGAGTGCCGCCTGTGCGGGATAGCCGCCCGTGATCAACAGCAAGGTGTAGCCATCAGGTTTTGCCTTGGCCACCAAATTGGAGCCCACACCGCCACCTGCACCAATTTTGTTATCAACCACGATGGGTGTTCCAATCGCCTCGGAGAGCTTTTGCGCAATGAAGCGCGCCATGATGTCAGCTGAGCCACCCGCAGCAAAGGGACACACCAAGGTGATGGGTTTGCTGGGGTATTTTTGAGCCGATGCATGGACAGAGAACATCAGCAGCAAAGCGCAAATGAGGCGTTGAAGTAGGCGAGAAAAGGTCATGGTTGAGGTCATGGTTGAGGTCTTTGTTGCGTCAGTTCAAGGGGCCAAGAAACACCTCACCACCATAGGCATCAGAACTTTGCTCTATGTGAGCGGGCCAGTCCGTGGGATGGGTTGGGATGTGTTCTCTCAAATGGGCAGGTCTTGGTTTTCCGTCCCAACCAATTTGTTCCATCTCCCAGTAAAGCTCGATCAAAAACCCATCGGGGTCGATGGCAAAAGCATGGTGAGCGATACCGCTAGAAATTTCTCTGGGCAGTTCCATGAACTTCACGCCATGGGCTTTGAGGTGGGCCACAGCGTCCAAGAGTTGCTGGTAACTTCCGACTTGGACCGCGAAGGACAAGAGGCTTGACGGGTTGGGTAGTTTCAGATCCTTGGCTAGCGCTCTAGGGTAAAGGGCGATGGAGTGATGCTCGGTATTGGCTCTTAAAAACACGCAACGGTGTTGGTGGATCATCACCTCTTCGCTCACACGAAGGCCCATGGTTTGGGTATAAAACTGCAAGGCCTCTTCTAAATCTTCGACAAAAATTCTCAAAGGACCTACGCGGGCGACTTTGAAAGGCCTGGCCAACAACACGCCACCGACATCAAAGGTTTCTGGGCCATGCACATCTTTTCGCCATCCAGCATGGATGTCAATGCCTTGCTCCAAGGCGTGTGAGACTTCTGAAAACTCTGAAGGGTGGGGCAGCTCAGGCGGTTTGAGGTGTTTGATGGTGTGCATTTCTGCTGACTTGGAGAGTCCACTCCAGCCGATTTGCTCAATGCCGTAGTACAACTCGTTGATGTGTCCATCAGGGTCTACCGGGTAGAAGTGCCAGTTCGAGCCGGGTGTGTCTCTACCAGCGCGGAGAATTTTGATCTTGTTCTTTTCAACCCAATCGTGACCGTTCACCACCTCTCTGAGTGTGCTGACTTGCCAGGTGATTTGGTTGATGCTCAGATCGGGGTGGTCTTTGTAATGGGGGTTGGCTTTGGAGACGGCCTTCTTGGGAAACAGCACAAAGGAATGATGATCGGTACCGTGTCGGGTAAAGAGGCCAATGGTTGGACCTACCTCAGAGCGAAGGGGCTCTGGAATGCGAGGAGCGAAATCCAAATGATCAGAAATCTCAAAACCCAAAAGTCGACCGTAAAAATCCATGGATTCGTTGGGTGAGTTCACATTGATGCCAAAGTGTCCAAGGCGCTTGATGCGAAAAGGGCGATCAAGCAGTGTTCCGTCTACGTTTATTTTGTCGTTGGTCATGGTGAGTTCTGTCCTTGAAGGACGATCTTTTGTCAATGAAACAGGAGGCTGATCATACCTGTTTTATGTATTGATTTCTATGGGCGTTTGCCTAAAGACAGCAGCATGTGATGGGGCGTGGTTTGCCCTGTTGTGTGAGACCTGCTCTTTGAGTTAGAGTTGGGGCTTGGTTGAATGTGTTTTATTTTTTTGTTTCATCATGATCAGATCCTTTTTTAGACTTCAACGGTGTTGGTGCTTGCTGGTGTTGATGAGCGTTTCAAATTCGATGTGGGCTGCAGCCAATGTCAGCTTGGTGGTGCCCACCACGCCTGCTGCGGGACCTGATATCTTGGCGCGTATTTTGGCGAAAGAACTCAATGCGCGTTTTGGCACGGTTGTCGTGGTCGATAACAAGCCTGGAGCGAGTGGCAACATTGCCAACGATTTTGTCTCAAGGTCAAAGCCCGATGGTTCGACTTTGCTCGTCGCCTCCACCAGCTTTGCACTCAACTCGGCCGTCAATCCCAACCTGTCTTACGATCCGATCAAGGACTTTGTACCGATCGCACTCCTAGGGACTGGGACCTTGTGTTTGGTGACCCCTGTGAGTTTGGCGCCCAATTCCCTTGGCGAGTTCATTGCCCTGGCCAAAAGCACCCAACTTGATTATGCAAGTCCAGGCAACGGCACGCCGCAGCACCTGTCCATGGAGTTGTTCAAGCTCGAATCGGGTTTGAATTTGTTTCACATTCCCTTCAAGGCCGCGTCCAACGCCATCAGCGATTTAACTGGTGGGCATGTTTCAGCCATGATTGTGCCCATGCACACCGTTTTACCTTTGTACAAGGCTGGCAAGTTGAAAATGCTGGCCGTCATGAGCAAAGAGCGCTCACCTCTAGCACCCGGTGTTCAGACCTTCAAGGAGCAAGGCTATCCAAAGCTCCAAGTCGATGTTTGGTATGCCTTGTTGGCACCCAAAGGCACGGCAGCTTCAACGGTTCAGCAACTCAATGAACAGGTCAACCAGATCTTGAAATCTGCAGACGTGTCTTCACAATTGAGCAACCATGGCATCGATGTCGCTGCTGGAGGCGCATCATTGTTGAGTGATCTCTTGAAGACGGAAATGGCCAGGTGGGCTCTGGTGGTTAAAAATGCTCGCATCAAGGCCGATTGATGCAAGAGGCCTTAGACTTTTTCTGAGAAAAAATCTCTCATCAACAAATAAGATTTTCTGGTCAGCGCTTCGCTAAAACCTTTGTTGGTTGGGTCGGTGAAAGAGTGCGGTGCGCCGCCAAACATCATGACTTGCCAATCCACCTTGGCCTGTGTCAGCTCCTCAGACAAGTTGTCGATCAAAGGAACCGGTGTCACAGGATCTTTAGAGCCGTGCACCACCAAGACGCGGCCTTTGAATTGGTTGTCTGTACCAGGTACAACTGGGTTGGGGTTGGTCACGTGAAACACCACTAGGCCTTTGAAGTCAGCCCCGCTTCTCGCATGCTCGAGCAGGTATCCACCACCCGCACAAAAGCCCGCAGCCCAGATCTTGCTGGTATCAGCGACCTCTAATTTTTTGACCGCCTCAAGCATGCTTTGAAGGGCTTTGTTGCTGCAAGCGACGGTGAACGCCCGGTCCTTGTGCACGCTTGACATGTTTGCGCCCAGCTCTTGCATGGTTTTCTTTTTTCGTCCATAGCCCAGACCAAACATGTCGGCCATGAGCACAATGTACTCTTTGCCAGCCAACAAACGTGCCGTGGCGAGGGTGTCTTCATCAATGCCCTTCCAGTCAGGCTGCATAAAGAGAAGAGGGCGCTTGCTTTGTACAGAATCGTCATAGACGAGTTGACCCTCGAAGGCTCGACCATTGACCTCATAGGGCACGGTGGTGTGCACGCTGGCAGCTTGAGAGATGCTAGGAAGCAGCAACTCTTTGCAGCTCAACACAGAAGCCGCAAAGCCCGCATTTTTTAAAAATTGTCGTTTTCCAGGATGGTGTTTGGTCATGGTATGGATCCTGTTTGGGGTTGATATTTTGAGTTGATGTTAAGGAACAAGTCTTTTGCAAGAATTTGATCTGCCAAGCCTAGAAGTATGCCAAAACTTGCCTCCTTTTCAGCTGCAAACTGATGACTCAGGTGTAAACCCTATGTTGAACTCAAATTGAACGATGAGTTCGTACATACCCTCTTGGGCAAAACCTAGCGCAGAGGTAGCCTTGGGGATCCAGGACAAGCTGAGCGTTTTTCTCTCATTGCGGTCCTGCTCAATTTATGTCCACATCCGTAGAGCCCCAAAACGCCGACATCAGCCTTGGATCAGCCCATGAGCCGCCAAAGCTGATCCTCACCACGCTCCTGAACTTAGCTCATGGGATTGACCATTTGTTTTTGCTAATTTTTGCGTCTGCCGTATCAGCCATTGCCCAGGATTTTGGTTTTTCGAATTGGGAAGACTTGATGCCCTATGGGACTTGGGCTTTTTTGATGTTCGGTTTGGGCTCCATCCCCTGCGGTCGACTGGGCGATCTTTGGGGCAGGCGGCAAATGATGCTGATCTTCTTTTTTGGCATGGGTGCAGCCGCCATTGGGTGTGCCTGTGCGCAAACGGTTGTACAACTCACCGTGGGTTTGACCTTGATTGGCACCTTTGCTTCGATTTATCACCCCATTGGGATTCCGATGCTTTTAGAGCGGTCCAACAATGCAGGGGCGACGATTGGTTTTAATGGCTTGGTGGGCAACTTGGGCGTTGCTTTGGTTGCGATCTTGACGGGCTTTTTGATCAAATATTTCGACTGGCGTGCAGCCTTTTTAGTGCCCGCCTTGTTGACGCTTGTATGTGGAGCGGTCTTTTATTGGGTCTGCCCCAAAGAGAGCGAGCCCCCTTCAAAACGCATAGGGGGCGCCAAGGTGCAGTTGTCAGGTCGCATGCTTGCCAAAGCCTTGGCGGTGATGACCGCTGCAGCCGCGTCTAGCAGTGTGTTGTTCAATGTGAGCACCAACGGAAACGCTCAGCTGCTCTCAGAGAGATTCATCGGGGTGATTGAAGACCCCTCGACTTTGGGTTTTCTGTTGGCTGTGGTCTACACCGTTTCCTCTTTCGCGCAAGTGGTGGTGGGTCATTTGATTTCAAAATTTCCCTTGAAGCCGTTTTTCTTGTTGATGGTCGCAGCCCAAATCCCTGTTTTGATTTTTGCGTCCATGGCACAAGGTTGGTGGTTGCTGTTTTCACTCTTGCTGTTGATGGTCTTTATTTTTGGAGCCGTGCCCTTCACGGATGTCTTGATCTCAAGGTATGTCGATGACCGTTTGCGCTCGCGCGTTGCTGGCATGAGGCTAGGCATTTCTTTGGGTTTGAGTTCTGTGGGGGTGTGGGCTTTAGGGCCCGTTGTGAAGTCCGTGGGCTTTGCCAATGGTTTGTTGATCTTGGCCTTGTTTTCAATCACAACAGCTTGCATTTTGACGCTTTTGCCTAGTGCAAAGGATGAAATGTTAACAAATACACGCAGCAAGGTTGAACAGAATTAAGTTTTATGAGATCTGCAGGGTTTGTTTT
>JBAXNB010000095.1:0-9594 GCA_037134015.1 Betaproteobacteria bacterium
GAACTGACCGCGCTGCCCGAGCTCGCCGCGCTGGCCGAACTTGCAGGGCTGTTCAAAGACCTGGCGTCGTTCTCTACAGCAATGGGTTTGACAGTTTCAAGAGTTTTTTTTTGAGCCTCTTGGTCGACCAAAGTACGCTCTTGAGGGCTTGGGCCTGCAACAGACACTTGCGGCACTTGCGGCACTTGCGACGATTGCGACGATTGCGACACCCGTGTCATGTCGGGCTCTGGCTTAAAAGCCAACAACCTCAAAAGCACCATGGTCAGACCTGCGTATTCATCGGGGGCCAAGCCTATTTCCGCTCGACCTTTGAGACAAATAGAGTAGAGCAACTGTGTCTCATCTTTGGGCATGAGCTCTGACAAAACTCGCGTCCTGGCCACGTCGGGATCGATCTCGGAGGGGTCTGGTGCTTTGCTGGCCGAGAATTGAAAAACCGCCATGCGCTGCAGCACATAAGAGATGTCCTCCAAGGCTTGAGAGGCGTTCAAACCTTGGTCACGAAGTTGCTCACAAATTTCTACGACCTCTTGACCCCGAGCATGCGCCAAGGCCTCAATCAAGCCAAACACATGATCTTTGTCAACACTGCCAAGCATCTGTCGAACCTCTTCGTCCTTGATCTCAGCGCCCGTGTAAGCTATGGCTTGATCGGTCAGGGACAGCGCATCTCGCATGGACCCCCTGGCCGCACGGGCCAAGCTAAAGAGGGCGCTCTTTTGCGCCACCATGTTCTCCAAACTCAACACATGCTCCAAGTGTTCGAGAATGGTCTCTGGGGCCATCGGGCGCAAATTGAACTGCAAACAACGCGAGAGCACCGTCACGGGGACCTTTTGAGGGTCGGTGGTGGCCAAGACGAACTTCAAATACTCGGGCGGCTCCTCCAAAGTTTTTAAAATCGCGTTGAACGCATGGTTGCTGAGCATGTGCACTTCATCGATCATGAAGACTTTAAATCGACCCGTGACAGGCTTGTAGACCGCTTGCTCAATGAGACTTTGTACCTCTTCAACGCCACGGTTCGAGGCGGCGTCCAATTCCGTGTAATCGACAAAACGACCCAAATCGATCGCAACACAATTTTCACAAACCCCGCAAGGCTCGGCCGTGATGCCCTTCTCACAATTGAGCGACTTGGCCAAAATTCGAGAGATGGTCGTCTTGCCAACACCCCTGGTGCCTGTAAAAAGGTAAGCATGGTGAAGTCTTTGCTGTGTCAAGGCATTGGTCAAGGCTTGCACCACGTGCGGCTGCCCCACCAACTCGGTGAAGGTCTTTGGGCGATACTTTCTGGCAAGGACAAGGTAGGACATGGCGACATTCTAAATCGACAAATGAACAAAGGCGGTCATTTCAACGACGCCCTTTAAATAATCGGCCCATGGCCATTGGGTCGAATCAAGTCACCCCAAACAGGCCTTTGAGGAAAAGCCCTTACAATAGACATCGACGGGCCTTCCCGCATGGCAAAGCGGCCAACCGGGTCAGGTGGGGAACCAAGCAGCCCTAACTGTGGAGTCAGTGCCGGGGTCAAGGCTCGTCACCCCTTGCCCTGCGTGCCTTGGACATGGGCCCAAAGCCCTTGAAGAACCAGGCAACTTCTCTAAGCCCTGCTTCCTCTGGCCCCGCGAACAACATGATTTCAATCGACCGCTTTGATCACATAGGCATTCGCGTTGCACAACGTCAAAGGGCCTTGGATTTTTATGCCTTGCTCGGCTTTCAAGTGGTTCTTGAGGTGGACTTTGATGCTGTCATCGTCCTCAAAAACGACCAAGGCCTGGAGCTCAATTTGATCGTGAATGGACTCGACACGTTAGAGGCAAAAAACATTCTCATGGATGTCCCCCAAAAATACCCTGGGATCACCCACGTGGCGTTTGGGGTCAAGGACATCAAGGCCTGCATCGCTCACTTGAAAGCGCATGAGATCCCCATCACCCAAGGACCGGTGAGTTTTGGTGACGGCCATGTTTCCATTTTTTTTCGCGATCCTGACAAAAACACCTTGGAACTTAGATGCCGGCTAGAAAGTGCAGAGGCACAGTCCATCGAGGGCTTGAGCTTTTACGACCCCAAAGCTTGATCTGTCAACCACTTTAAGGCACCAAGGTCAATGGTGTTGATGATCGGCGCCCTGCATGCCCTGCATGCCCTTATGGCCTTCAGTGGCTTGCAAGAGCACGGGGACACGCATGTCCACCTGTGTTTTTTTACCCGTCGCGTCTTGAAAGGTCAATTGCAAATCGATGTTGCTGTCTTTTTCAAGGGTCTTTTTTAAATCCATCAACATGATGTGATAGCCACCGGGTTTTAAATCCACGACGCTGCCCGCGTCCAAGGCCAAGCCGTTGGGCAAGGCGGTCATTTTCATGACGTTGTTTTGCATGCTCATTTGATGGATCTCGCTCACTTGGGCAACAGAGGAGCTGAAGGCCACCAGTTTTGTAGGGCCCACGGCCTTCAGGCTCATGAAGACACCTGTCGCGTTTTGCCCTTTGACGCTTGCTCGCGCCCATGCATTGCTCACGCTCACGTTTTGCGCCAACACCCAGGGACTGATCATCAAAAGGGCCAGCAGGCCACTGTATGTCTTAAAAAACCTCATGCCACACTCCTTGAACAACCATAACGACAACACGCTCTAAAAAGGACCATTGTCTCATAGACCCTGCAGACACCAGGCAAGCGGTGCTATGGCAAAGGGAAAACCTGAGTCCATTCATCCGACAGGACCTTTAAAATCGCCCCTCCAGTTCACACTTTTTTTATGCTCAAGCGCACCGGTTCTGTTCATCTCTCACTTGCTCTGCTTCAAAGTTTCATGGGGCCCACACTTCATGCCCAGGAAGAAATACAAACCATTGAAATCATTGCCAACACACCCACCTTGGGGGCACTTGTCAACAAAAATACACTCGCCTCCAACGTCCAAACCGCCCATGGGGATCAAATTGAAAACTCGGGCTCCTTGAATTTAGCTGACTTTTTACAAAACAATTTCACAAGCGTTCACCTCAACGACAACCAAGGCAACCCATTCCAAGTGGACTTGAACTACAGGGGCTACAGTGCATCCCCCTTGCTTGGCACCCCTCAAGGCCTGTCTGTGTATGTCGACGGGGTCAGAATGAATCAACCCTTTGGCGACATTGTTCAATGGGACTTGATCCCGAATTCTGCCATTCAAACCATCAGTCTCTTTGCGGGCTCCAATCCGGTCTTTGGCATGAACACGCTGGGCGGCGCTTTGAGCATCCAAACCAAGGATGGCCTGAGCTATCAAGGCACGGAAATGGAGACCGGTTGGGGCAGCTTTGGTCGCCAAAGCTTTGAGCTCGAACACGGTACAAGTTATTCAAACGGTCTTCACAGCTACTTGAACTTCAAGGATTTCAAGGACCAGGGCTGGCGAGAGCATTCCCCTTCAAGTGTTCAGCAGCTGTTTGGCAAACTTGGCTGGCGTGATGGCTCGAGCGATATCAAAGTTTCTCTCTCTACCTTTGGCTCTGCTCTCAGCGGCAACGGTTTACAACAAGAGAGCTTGCTGCATCAAAACTACAAGGGGGTGTTCACTCAACCAGACCAAACCAACAACACCTCCACGGTGCTCAATTTGGAGCTCAAGCATGAGCTGAGTCCCGCTTGGTCACTTTCAGGCAACACCTACCTCAGGCGCATCAACAGCACCACGCTCAACGGTGACTTGAACGGCAACGCTTTGGGTGAGAAGATCTATGGCTACAACGCTGCAGAAGGCAACTGGCTTTTGGCCCATCAACTCTTGAGTCTCGGTGCACCAAGCAGCGTGACCCCAAGCACCCAAGGCTTGGAGATGCCCAGTCTTCGTTGCTTGGCCCAAGCCGGCTTGAACACCGAACCCAATGAAAAATGCGATGCCTTGATCAATCGCACCCAAACACAACAAAGAAGCTGGGGCCTCAATGCACAAGTCAATGGAAAAAGCAACTGGTGGGGCCAAGCCCACCGGTTCAGTCTTGGAGCGTCCATCGATCTGTCTGAATCGATCTTTCGTCAGCAAAGCCAATTTGCTTACCTCACCCCCGAACGCTCGGTGCTGGGTGTCAATGCATTTGCCGATGGATCGCAAAACTCTGAAACCGCGTTTGATCAACGCGTTCAACTCAAAGGACAATCTCTACACACCCACTTTTTTGCAACGAACACCCTCTCGTTTTCAAAGGAGCGAGCGCATCTGAGCACCTCTGGCATGTGGACTCGCACCAACATCGACAACACGGATTTGCTCTACCCTTACGCCCCCAATTACTCAGCGCTGGCCACGCAAGGTGGGCTGCAAAGGGGCACCCTGACAGGCTCGAGCGCCTATCAAAGATTCAACCCTGCTCTGGGTTTGTCCATGACGCCCAGTTTGTCCTTCAACCCTTTCATCGGTTACAGCGAAAGCTCTCGCGCTCCCACTTCCATCGAACTGGGCTGCGCCGACCCCACCTACGATTGTCGCTTGCCCAACGCCATGTCAGGCGACCCGGCCTTGAGGCAAGTGGTCACCAAGACCTGGGAGTTAGGAGCCAGGGGCCAAGCACAAGACCCCAACTTACAGTGGCATGGCGCCTTTTTTGTCGCTCAAAACCAAGACGATATTTTGTTCGTCTCAAGCAGCACGCATGCGGGCTCTGGGTACTTTAAAAACTTTGGTCAAACCAAAAGACAAGGCTTTGAAGTGGGTCTCAAAGGTGCACTGAAAAAATTTAATTTTGGATTCAATTTCACCAGTCTCAAAGCCACTTATGAAACCACCGAGTCCGTCGTGAGTGCACTCAACCCTCAAGCCAATGCGCTGGGACAAATCACCATAGCGCCGGGTCATGCCCTGCCCTTGATGCCTTCTCATTTGCTCAACGCAAGAGCCGGTTTTTCCTTCTCACCCCACTTCAAATCGGGCCTGAGCATGAACGCGGTTGACGCGAGTTTTATGCGAGGCAATGAAAACAACCTGCCTTCAGCAAAAGTGCCAGGCTATGCGGTCTTTCATTGGAACAGTTCTTACAAGGTCGACCAAGACACTGTGGTGTATGCCAACATTTCCAATTTGTTGGATAAAAAATTCAGCACCTCTGGCGCTATCGGCCCTCAAGCTTTCACAAGCAATGGCGCCTTCACCAACTCTACCCTTGGAGCCCTCTTTCAAGCACCTGGTGCACCACGCATGTTCAACGTGCATGTGAGAATCATGTTGAATTGAGCGCGCGTTCTCCTAGGACCCCAAAAAAGGACCAGCATGCATCAAACGGATGCAGACTCGCTCAAAGCTTGGTCCATGGCTTCGAGCAAGGTGTTGGGCTCTTGTGCCCCGGAGACCCCGAGCTGAGAGTTCAAAATATAAAAAGGCACACCATGGATGCCCAGTTCTCGAGCGGCTTTCTCTTTTTCCTGAACCGCTTGATGGAGCTCAGGGTTTGAAAGCCCCTCTTCAATGGCCTCATTCGTCAAACCAGCGCTTTGGGCCAACTGCGCCAACATCGCCTTGTCTGTCAAATCCATGGCATCCAAGAAATAAGCCTTGAAGAGCACCTCCACGAGCTTGGCTTGCTCATCGGGGCTTTGGGCTTGAGCAATCAGACTGTGCGCAAAAAGTGTGTTGGGCTGACGTTTGATGTGATCGAATTTAAAATCAAGGCCCACCGATTGGCCCACGGCCGATACGCGCTCATAAACCGACGCCGCTCGCTCCCCGAATTTCTCTTTCAAATACTGAGAACGCTCGATCCCCACCAAAGGCAAATCTGGATTCAATTGAAATGCGGACCACCTCACCAAGGGTGTGGCCTCTTTGGGGTACTTTTCTTTAAAGAGCACAAGCGCTGCTTCCAGCCGCCTTTTGCCAATGAAACACCAAGGACAAACCACATCGGACAAAACATCAATGATCAAGGGCGTTGGGGTAGGTGTTGGCATGATGGGTCTTCGCATTTGAATAACAGATGCTGAATTTAACCACGAAGAGCTTGAGATTTTTGAGCACTTGAGCATTCCGTGCTTGTTTCTGTCAAAATAGAGGTATGTCATCTTTAATGTATCTCTAAGTTGAAAGATCCCCATGGCCAACGAACTCATCAAGCACACCACCGACTCGACCTTTGAGGCCGACGTCCTCCAAAGCACGCAACCTGTTTTGGTGGACTATTGGGCCGAATGGTGTGGTCCTTGCAAGATGATTGCCCCTATTTTGGACGAAGTCGCAACGGCTTACGAAGGCAAACTTCAAATTGCCAAGATGAATGTCGATGAAAACCGCGAAATTCCAGCCAAATTTGGTATCCGTGGGATTCCCACCCTCATGCTCTTCAAGGACGGTCAATTGGCCGCCACCAAGGTCGGTGCCTTGAGCAAGGCGCAATTGAGCGCCTTCATCGATCAAGAACTGGCTTAAAAAAACTTTTGATGTTTTTACAAGCACCCTGTGTGGTGCTTGTTGGCCTCAAACACTCTCCATGGAGAGTACTTTTGTATTCTATTCTGAGCTTTGATTTTCTTCTTTCCCCACGCCCTCACTTTGACGATTTTGGGGCTGGCATCAGCTATTCACAAATTGGATTTTCTCTGACATAATACATTCCAGTGACAAAGAGCAACCACAAGCTTGCATCATTAACCGGTCACGAGCCTTCGGCTCACCTCTCCAAGACCATCCCCCAAACCTAATCAACGAACTCCCATCTGGAGTCTCTTCATGCATCTGAACGAACTCAAGGCACTGCACGTGTCTGAAGTACTCAAACAAGCCGAAGTCCTGGAAATCGAAAACACGGGACGCATGCGCAAACAAGAACTCATGTTTGCCATCATCAAAAAAAGAGCGCGTGCCGGCGAACAAGTGTTTGCCGATGGGGTGCTTGAAATCTTGCCAGATGGCTTTGGCTTTTTAAGAAGCCCAGACACCAGCTACACCGCAAGCACGGATGACATCTACATCAGCCCCAGCCAGGTTCGACGCTTTAACCTGCATACGGGTGACATGATCGAGGGTGAAGTTCGCATCCCCAAAGATGGCGAGAGGTATTTTGCACTGACGAAATTGGACAAAGTCAATGGTGACTTGCCAGAGAACAATCGCCACAAAATCATGTTTGAGAACTTGACGCCGCTTTTCCCCAAAGAGCAAATGCGTCTTGAGCGAGAGATCAAAAGCGAAGAGAACATCACCGGACGGATGATTGACATCATTGCACCGATCGGCAAGGGTCAACGTGCCCTTTTGGTCGCCCCCCCGAAGAGCGGTAAAACGGTCATGATGCAACACATTGCGCATGCCATCACGGCCAACTACCCCGACTCACACATGATGGTCTTGCTCGTGGATGAGCGTCCCGAAGAGGTCACCGAGATGCAAAGAAGCGTCAAGGGCGAGGTGATTGCTTCCACCTTTGATGAGCCTGCCGCCAGACACGTTCACGTGGCTGAAATGGTCATCGAGAGAGCCAAGCGACTCACCGAGCTGAAAAAAGACGTGATCATTTTGCTCGACTCCATCACGCGTTTGGCCAGGGCCTACAACAACGTGGTCCCAAGCTCCGGTAAAGTCCTCACCGGTGGCGTTGACGCCAACGCTTTGCAAAGACCCAAGAGATTTTTTGGTGCAGCCAGAAACATCGAAGAAGGCGGCTCCCTCACCATCATTGCCACCGCCTTGATCGATACAGGCTCGCGCATGGATGAGGTCATCTTTGAAGAATTCAAAGGGACAGGAAACTGTGAGATTCATTTGGACCGCCGTCTCTATGAAAAACGTGTCTTCCCAGCCATTCAACTCAACCGCAGTGGCACCAGGCGCGAGGAGCTCTTGTTGGCCCCTGAAATTTTGCAAAAGACCCGCATCTTGCGCCAGTTCATCTACAACATGGATGAAGTTGAATCCATGGAACTCATGCTTAAAAACATGCGCTCCACGAAGACCAATGTCGACTTCTTTGACCTCATGCGTCGAGGCGGTTAATTCTTTTGTATTCCAATTGAACACCCTACAACACCCAAGTGCCCCCTTGAGTGTTGTCTAAGCCCAGAAAATCCCTTACTCAAACCAACATTCCTGCTACAATAGTGGGCTTTACGGAAAGTGTGTCAGATCGGCTGACATGGCTACCGGCTTTACCAAGGACACCAACACCATGAAAGAAGGCATTCACCCCAACTACCGCGAAGTTTGCTTCGTCGACTTGTCCAATGGCTTTAAGTTTGTTACCCGCTCATGCGCGAACACCAAAGAATCCATCAAAATGGACGACGGACGCGATTTGCCTTTGTACAAACTCGACACCTCCAGCGAATCACACCCTTTCTACACCGGTACACAAAAATCTGTGGACAACATGGGTGGACGTGTTGAGCGCTTCCGTAACAAATACGGCAAAACGGCTGCCAAGTAAGCCCTTTCGCCTCCTACTTAAAGGGCAGCCCGTTTTCGGCGCTGCCTTTTTTTGTTTATAGCCTCTAGTTTTTAAACAACCACTACTTTGTCTCAGTCACACGATCCCACACCCGCCATCGTTGCGCAAAGTGCTGTGCGGCCTTTGCCACGAATTGCGCTGTGGCTGTTTTGCTTGGCTTATTTGGTTCCAGGCTTAGTAGGCAGAGAACCTTGGAAGGGTGAAGAACTCCAAGTCTTTGGGCAAATGTTGTCATTGGCGCAAGGCCAAAGCGATTGGCTGCACCCCACTGTGTGGGGCCAAACATTGCCTCTAGATGCACCACTGGCTTATTGGATGGGCGCTTGGGCGATTGGCTTGGCGCCGAGTTGGTTGCCAGCAGGTTCTGCTGCACGCATTCCATTTGCTATGTTGCTCGCCCTGACATTGATTAGCACTTGGTATGGAGCGTATTACTTAGGACTTGGCGCACGGGCACAACCTGTCGCCTTTGCTTTTGGTGGCGAAGCAAAACCCAAAGACTATGCAAGAACCATTGCCGACAGCGCCATACTCGCTTTGATTGCCTGCTTAGGCTTGGCCTTACTGTCGCACGAAGCGACGCCCATGTTGATGCAATTGTCTTTTTTTGGTTATGCATTTTTTGGTGCTTCTGCCCTTGCCTATCACCCCATCAAAAGCTCCTTCGCTTTAGTAGTGGCTTTGATGGGCTTGAGTTTGAGTGGCGCTCCAACTCTGTCTGTTGTATTGGCTAGTGGCGTTGGTTTGATCATTTTTTTCGACAAAGAAAATGAAAGCGATTTACCGATGCGCATGTATGCATGCGCTTTATTTGTTTGCGCCATAGGCATTGCGACTATGGCCAATTACTTTGACCTGTTTCATTGGCGCTTATCCACTAAAGAAAGAAATTGGAACGATTGGCGTGGCCTGTTTGATTTGCTTGTGTGGTTCATGTGGCCTGCATGGCCGTTGGTATTGTGGACACTATGGCAGTGGCGGCGGCAATGGTTAACAAGAAACTGGAGCCGGCATTTGGTTCTTCCTTTGTGGTTTATGGCGCTTGCCATATCCGTAGCGATGTTGACCCGCACCGAAGACCAAACGCTCTTGCTGGCTTTGCCCCCCATGGCAACCCTTGCTGCTTTTGCACTTCCCACATTTAGACGTAGCTTTTCTG
>JBAXNB010000096.1:0-9570 GCA_037134015.1 Betaproteobacteria bacterium
AAAGTCACTGACAAAAAATTACATATGAACGCTCCCATTTCAAAGGAATTTTTGTTGACTGCGGCCCAACACGGACCGAGGTTGAGAGAAATCCCCTACAACTACACCTCTTTTTCTGATCAAGAGATCGTTAATCGTGTTTTGGGCGAGCAAAGTTGGTCGCTTTTAGAGAAACTTCGCCAAGAGAGAAAAACAGGGCGGTCAGCGCGCATGTTGTACGAAGTCTTGGGGGACATTTGGGTGGTTCAAAGAAACCCCTACTTGCAAGACGACTTGCTAGACAACCCCAAAAGAAGACAAATGTTGGTGGATGCCCTCTACCATCGTTTGCACGAAATTGAGCAAAGAAGAACTCCATCCGATGACCCTACGCGCGATGCTTGGGTGCAAGAGTTGCTCGCGGCAACTCAAAAAGCCATTGAACAATTCAAAGCCCAATTCGAGCTTGTACATGTTTTGAGAAAACAAGCCCTCAAAACCTTAAAAAAGCACACCCCAGCCGATAACATCAAATTTGATGCGCTCTCCAGAGTTTCGCACGTGACCGACGCAACCGATTGGCGTGTGGAATATCCCTTTTTGGTTTTGACGCCTGACTCCGAGCGGGAAATGGCGGCCTTGGTCAAAGCTTGTATCGAGCTGTCTCTCACCATTGTCCCCAGAGGCGGCGGCACGGGGTACACGGGAGGAGCCATTCCCTTGACTTGGCGCAGTGTGGTCATCAACACTGAAAAACTCGAAACCATGCATGCCCTTGAGCACTTGGTTTTGCCGGGACACAGCCAAAGCACGCCAACCATCTGGTGCGAGGCAGGCGTTGTCACGCAACGTGTCACGGACGCAGCTGAGGAGGCGGGATTTGTTTTTGCGGTGGACCCCACGTCTGCTGAGGCGTCTTGCATTGGTGGCAACATTGCCATGAATGCAGGTGGTAAAAAGGCCGTCCTTTGGGGAACCGCCTTGGACAATTTGGTCAGTTGGCGAATGGTGACCCCGGATGCGCAGTGGCTTGAGGTCACGCGCATCGATCACAACTTGGGCAAAATTCACGATGCACCCATGGCCTCATTTGAGTTGGCCTATTACCAGGCCGATGGGACCAGCTTGATTCGCAAAGAAAGGCTAGATATCCCGGGCAACAAGTTCAGAAAAGAAGGCTTGGGCAAAGATGTGACGGACAAGTTTTTGAGTGGTTTGCCGGGTGTGCAAAAAGAGGGATGCGATGGCCTGATCACCAGTGCTCGCTTTGTCTTGCACAAAATGCCCTCCCACATGCGCACGGTCTGCATGGAGTTCTTTGGTAACGCCAAAGATGCGGTGCCAAGTATCGTTGAGATCAAGGACTTTATGTTTGCCGAGCAAAAGCGCTCAGGCGTAGTTTTGGCTGGTCTTGAGCACTTGGATGATCGCTATTTAAGAGCGGTTGGCTACGCCACCAAAAGCAAACGTGGTGGCTTGCCAAAGATGGTTTTGCTTGGAGACATTGCTGGCAATGATCCCGATCAAGTCGCCCGTGTGACCTCGGAGGTGGTGAGGATCGCCAACTCTAGAAGTGGGGAAGGCTTTGTTGCCATCAGTGCGGATGCCAGAAAGAAGTTTTGGCTGGACCGTAAAAAAACGGCTGCGATTTCCAAGCACACCAACGCCTTCAAAATCAACGAAGACGTGGTCATCCCATTGCCTCGAATGGCTGAATACACCGATGGCATTGAGAAGATCAACATTGAGATGTCTCTGGCCAACAAGATTGAATTGTGCGATGAGCTTGATGCGTTTTTAGTCAGAGGACATTTACCCCTGGCTCAAGACGCTGGCAAAGGGGAAGAAGTCTCTGAAGAGATGGTTCAAGAACGGGTGGCCGAAGCCCGAGCTATCGTCTCACAGGTGCGAGAGCTTTGGCGCCAATGGTTGCGCGAATGCGATGTGTTGTTTCCCCAGTTGCAAGACCACTCGTTTCGCGCAAGTTGGAAAACGCAATTGCGCGCACCCTTACAAAACATCTTCACGGGAGACGTGTTCAAGCCGGTGCTTGCCGAGTTCAACGCCATGCATCAACGCGTCCTCAAAGGCCGCGTCTGGGTGGCTTTGCACATGCATGCAGGAGACGGCAATGTGCACACCAACATTCCGGTCAACAGCGATGATTATGAAATGCTCCAAACGGCGCACCGCGCAGTGGCCAAGATCATGGATTTGGCCAGGTCCTTGGATGGCGTGATCTCTGGAGAGCACGGCATTGGCATCACGAAGTTGGAGTTTCTAAGCGATGAAGAGATGCTGCCCTTTGCGCAATACAAGGCCAAGGTCGATCCACATGGGCGCTTCAACAAAGGGAAACTTTTAAAGCTTGACGTCACCGATCCTGACCTCAGATCTGGAGACCTCTCGCAAGCCTACACACCTAGTTTTGGGCTGATGGGGCACGAGTCCTTGATCATGCAACAGTCGGACATTGGAGCCATTGCAGACAGCATGAAAGATTGTTTGCGTTGTGGCAAATGCAAGCCCGTTTGTGCAACCCATGTGCCCAGAGCCAATTTGCTCTACAGCCCAAGAAATAAAATACTCGCAACCTCTTTGTTGATAGAGGCTTTCTTGTATGAAGAGCAAACCAGACGGGGCATTTCGATCAAACATTGGCAAGAATTTGAGGATGTTGCGGACCATTGCACGGTCTGTCACAAGTGCTTGTCACCTTGTCCTGTGAAGATCGATTTTGGCGAAGTTTCAATGAACATGCGCAATCTTTTAAGAAAGATGGGCAAAAAAAGCTTTCGACCTGGCAATGCAGCAGCCATGTTCATGTTGAACGCCACCAATCCAGAAACCATCAAGTTGGCCAGAGGGTTGATGGTCGATGTGGGGATGAAAGCACAACGTATCGCGCATGATGTGTTGGTGAATTTGGCCAAAAAGCAAACCAAGACCCCTCCCGCAAGCGTGGGCCTTGCAAGCATCAAGGAGCAGGTGATTCATTTTGTGAACAAAAAAATGCCTGGTAACTTGCCTAAAAAAACCGCTCGAGCTTTGCTAGATATTGAGGACTCCAATTACGTTCCAATCATCCGAAATTATGCATCCACCACGGCCGACACCGAGGCTGTCTTTTATTTCCCTGGATGTGGCTCGGAGAGGCTTTTTTCACAAGTCGGATTGGCCACGCAAGCCATGCTTTGGCACGCTGGCGTGCAAACGGTGTTGCCTCCAGGTTACTTGTGTTGTGGTTACCCTCAAAGGGGCAGCGGTCAATTTGACAAGGCCGAGAAAATCATCACCGACAACCGGGTGCTGTTTCACCGTGTGGCCAACACCCTTAATTACTTGGATATCAAAACCGTGGTGGTGAGTTGTGGAACGTGTTATGACCAACTTCAGGGCTATCAATTTGACAAAATATTTCCAGATTGCCGGATCATCGATATCCACGAGTTTTTGCTTGAAAAAGGCATCACCTTGAACCAGTCTCAACAAGGGGCCTATTTGTACCATGACCCGTGCCACAGTCCCATGAAGTTACAAGACCCCATGAAAACAGTGCGCTCCTTGGTGGGCGAGAACGTCCTTGCATCGGATCGTTGTTGCGGTGAGTCGGGCACCTTGGGCGTGACCAGGCCAGATGTATCGACGCAAATTCGTTTTCGCAAAGAAGAAGAACTTTTAAAAGGTGAGGCCGACATCAAGGCCTTGACGCAAAACGCCAATGCGGATGTGACGATTTTGACCAGTTGCCCAAGTTGTTTGCAAGGGCTCTCTCGTTTTGAGGGGGATTTGAAGTCTGGCCTATTGAAGGCCGATTATGTGGTGGTTGAAATGGCCAAGCAAATTTTGGGTGAACAGTGGATGGAGGATTTTGTTCAACAGGCCAACGCCGGTGGCATTGAGAGGGTCTTGCTCTAAGTCTGGGGGATTTTTGCAAGATCCGCTTTCATTCAAACTTGCTGCATTCAGTTGAAAGTTCATTCATGGCTGGCTTACAAAAAAACACACCCTTACCAACTGATTTGACCGTGCACCAAGAGTCAAAGCAGTTGGAGATCGCCTACAGCGATGGCCAAAGGTTTTTAATTCCTTTTGAGTTGATGCGCATCTTCAGTCCATCCGCTGAGGTGCAAGGGCATGGGCCGGGCCAAGAGGTTTTGCAAACTGGAAAGCGCCAAGTGGGTATCTTGAGCCTGGATCAAGTGGGTAACTATGCTGTTCAACCGCGCTTTGATGATGGGCATGACAGCGGTATTTTTACTTGGGACTACCTCTACCAATTGGGCTCAGAGCAAAGCGCCTTGTGGGCCCAATATGAATCGCGTTTGAGTGCAGCAAAGACAAATCGAGATGCGCCCATGAAGACAAAGGCCTTGAAGGGTGCGGCAGACGCGGGTTGTGGACACGAGCACTGATTGCGCCTCAGGAGATCGATCAAGCCCCAGTGGTGATGCATGCATTCGGGGGCAAGACAAAAGGCGCGACCTTAAGTGCCTCGAGAGGGGCGAGAGGTTGGGATTTTTCCAACGTTATTGCCCTTTCTTTTGAGTGCCTGGGCTCAAGTGAGTGCAAAGCAAATTAATATCGCAAGATGAGTAAAACACATTTTGGCTTTCAAAGCGTTGAAGAGTCGGAGAAATCCTCTCGTGTCCGTTCGGTTTTTGATTCGGTTGCATCGAACTACGATTTGATGAACGACTTGATGTCCGCGGGTATGCATCGGCTTTGGAAGAAGTACACCGTGACCGTTGCAGACCTTGGCTTGGGTATGAAGGTCTTGGACATTGCTGGAGGTACGGGCGACTTGGCCTTGGCCTTTGCAAAAGAAGTGGGTAGCCATGGTACGGTGGTGCACACGGACATCAACTTTGCCATGCTCAGCACTGGAAGAGACCGCTTGATCGATGCGGGCGTCTTTTTGCCGACCTTGGTCTGTGATGCGGAAAGCTTGCCATTTGCAGACAATTGTTATGATCGTGTGAGCGTTGCCTTTGGACTTCGCAACATGACTAAAAAAGACCAGGCTTTGAAAGAAATGTGCCGCGTGCTCAAACCGGGGGGTAAATTGCTGGTCTTGGAGTTCTCCAAAGTAGCCAAGCCCCTGGAGAAGATTTACGACTGGTATTCCTTCAACATCCTACCCAAATTAGGAGCCTTGGTGGCCAAGGATGAAAGCAGTTACCGTTATTTGGCTGAATCCATTCGCATGCACCCGGACCAAGAAAGTTTGAGGTCGCTCATGAAGTCTTGTGGTTTTGGCCACGTGGATGTGCACAATTTAACCGCTGGTGTCGTGGCCTTGCATGTGGGTATCAAATGTTGAACTGTTCGCCCATCAAGTCCTCTTGGGGCTTGAACTTTATGCAGATGTGTTGCTTTCTCTTGAGCGCTCTTTTGACCCTTCAAGAAAGTGAGGCGGCGAGCTCTCGACTGGGCGGCGGGCGTGCCATGGGCCACCAACGCTCATCGTTGCCCTCAGGTGAGCGTTCAAGTGTGCATCCCAATTCAAGCTCACCCGTATCAACTGCGGGTCCTATGAATCCTCTCTCGCTTGCTCAAGAAAGAGGCCCAGCATCACCTTTGAAGTCCTCGACGCCCGCACAGATGTCTGCACCTCTGCCTTCGACCTCTTGGGGCGGTGGCTGGGTTGGACGTTTGCTCATGGGGGCGGCAGTGGGCGTGGGAGTGATGAGCTTGGCGCATGCTTTGGGTCTAGGGCAAGAAGATGCCCAAGGCATGATGTCACTGTTGTTGTTGGTTTTGATGGGCACTTGTTTGTATTTGGCTTGGACCTTATGGATCAGGTGGAGAAGGCGTTTCCAGGCCCAACGCTTTGGGACAGGCATGGCAGGTCGTTCGGGTATGCAACAAACCAGTGGTGCTTTTGGGCCCATGTACAACCCCAAAAATGTGGGCAACGATGCCTCTGCCAGGCCTTGGGAGACAGGCAACGTTCCCCATGCGGATTCATCAAAAGGACTTGACTTGGCACAAAAGGCCATCTTCAAGCCCTTTGAGCCTCAGCAGTTGGGTTCACGGGAGAGCAGCCTACATGAGGCCGACGAGAGCCACCAAGCGGTGCCAGATGTTGAGGCTTTTAAAGCGATGGCCAAGGAGCAGTTTTTGAATTTACAAGATGCTTGGGACCATTTGGACTTGAACCGATTGGCGTCTTTCTTGAGCCCAGAAATGTTCGCTTTGGTCAAGGCGCAGTTTGCTGAACGGACAACTGGCCCGCAAAAGACCGAGGTGATGATGCTGCAAGCCCAGTGGCTAGGCATAGAGCAAGTGCAGGGGCAAAGCATTGCCAGCGTTGAGCTCTCTGGCATGAGCCGAGAGGCGCAAGAGGCCTCGTTCACCCCATTTAGAGAGATTTGGAGTTGGACGCGTCCTGTGGCAAAAGAGCACTCAGGCTGGTTGGTGTGCGGCCTTGAGCCTTTGCAATGAGGGGCAAGGAGCATATGTTTTCAAACCAGAGACCCTTTTTCAGTTCAAGCTTTGGCCGCTTGGGTGCCATGTCCTTTTCTAAGGAGGACTTGTTGTCATCGGTGCTGCAAAGCATCAAGGCGCTGGAAACAAAAGCCCTGCAATGGCACCCCCCTCAGTGGATGGTGCAAGAGATCATGGGACGTTTGATCTTGCTGGTCAATCATATTTTACTCAAAGAACCCCAGGCCTTGGAGCGCTTGAAGCGTCAAAAGGGTCGCTCCATTGAGATCAAGTGGCATCAATTTGCATGCAGGGTCAACTGTACGCCAGCGGGACTGATTGAGTTGACCCAGCAAGTGCCTTTGCAAGCCCAGACCCATTTACCCAAGGCGCCTGATTTGGCCATTGAGTTGATGGAGCCCTCGGTGATCTCGTTGATTCAAATGTTTGCCAATGCTGTAAAACCGCCCCTTCACATTCAGGGTGATGTTCAATTGGCAGCAGAGATCAATTGGTTGGTTGATCATGTGAAGTGGGATTTGGAGGACGACTTGGCAAAGATCGTAGGGGATGTGAACGCCCATCAATTGGGTAAAGTGGCAAGCTATGTCAAAGAATCCTTGGGTAAATTTGTGGTTCTAGCCACCGAGAGCTTCAAGCGCAACAAGCCCCATCAAGCCTCTTCCCAGGTCCCAGGCGAGGGTCCAACGCAATGAGTCGTTTTTTCAGAGGTTTTTTTATTGCTTGGGTCGTGTGGAAATACGGTCTCGATGACTTGGTGCTCTCCAGCTTTAAGCAGCCTTGGTTGCGTGCTTTTGGTCGATTGCTTCGGCTTGGAAGAGATCTCTCGTCGCCAAGAGGTGTCAGACTGCGAACCGCGCTGGAGAGTTTGGGGCCTATTTTTGTGAAATTTGGACAGGTGCTGTCCACCCGACGCGACTTGTTGCCCATGGACATTGCCACCGAGTTGGCCAAATTGCAAGACCGCGTGCCGCCATTTGCCTCAGAGATTGCTGTGGCCACCATTGAGCGTGCATTTGGTCGACCCTTGGCGCAGATCTTTAAGCATTTTGAGCAAGTGCCTGTGGCCAGCGCATCGATTGCGCAGGTTCATTTTGCTCAAATCGAGGATCGCCAAGGTGAGATCAAGGAGGTAGCTGTCAAGGTCATTCGACCGATGATGAAGAAGGTCATTGAAAAAGATCTTGCCTTGATGCGCATGATGGCCACTTGGCTTGATCGATTTTCTGCGGATGGCAGGCGCCTCAAGCCCATTGAGGTGGTGGCTGAATTTGACAAATACTTGCACGATGAGCTGGACTTGGTTCGGGAGGCGGCAAATGCAGCGCAACTCAGAAGGAACATGCATGGGCTCAATTTGGTCTTGATTCCAGAGATGTATTGGGATTATTGTCACCAAGATGTGATCGTGATGCAAAGAATGGACGGCGTGCCCATCAGTCACTTGTCGCGTTTGGTGGAGGCTGGTGTTGATATCAAGCAGTTGGCAAGAGATGGCGTGACGATCTTTTTTACGCAAGTTTTCAGGGACGGATTTTTCCATGCCGATATGCATCCAGGCAACATCCAGGTGAGCTTGGACCCGTTGACCTTTGGTCAGTACGTGTCTTTGGATTTTGGAATAGTGGGGACCCTGACCGAGTTTGATAAAGAATATTTGGCTCAAAATTTCACAGCCTTTTTCCGCCGTGACTATAAAAGAGTTGCGCAGTTGCATTTGGAGTCGGGTTGGGTGCCGGCCCAAACGCGCATCGATGAGTTGGAGTCGGCCATTCGAACAGTGTGCGAGCCATACTTTGATCGCCCTTTGAAAGAAATCTCATTGGGGATGGTGCTCATGCGTTTGTTTCAAACGTCAAGACGCTTTGATGTCCAAATTCAACCCCAATTGGTGTTGCTTCAAAAGACGCTTTTGAACATCGAGGGTTTAGGCAGAGAGTTGGATCCAGACTTGGATTTGTGGAGCACGGCCAAGCCCTTTTTAGAGAAGTGGATGCTCGAGCAAATTGGTCCCCAAAAACTTCTAGAGCAGCTCAAAGCAGAAGCTCCCCGGTACGCCAAATTGATCCCAGAGCTGCCTAGGTTGATGCACGAGTTTTTGAAAAACAAGTCAGAACCTGCTTTGAATGAAGAGGTCTTGAAGCTCTTGAAGGAGACTCGTCAAACTCAAAGCACGTTGATGCGAATCCTTTGGGTTGCCATGGGTTTTGTCTTTGGCATGTTGGCCATGCAGTGGTTGTTTCAGGTCGCTTGATGGTTGTTGGCTTGCCAAAACAGCTTTTGGAATGGCACAATGGTTCTCCAAAAATAGGCCCGATAGGGGCACAAGGATGGATGAGGTATGTTGCTCTTTTTGGTCATTGTTTATTTGCTGGTCACCATTGCCATAGGCTTGTTGGCTGCTAGGCGTGTCAAGAATTCATCTGACTTTGCTATAGCGGGACGAAATTTGCCTTTGGTGATGATCGTGACGACCACGTTTGCCACATGGTTTGGTTCAGAGACCGTGCTTGGTATCCCTGCCAAGTTTGTCAACAGCGGTCTGAACGGGGTGGTTGAAGACCCGTTTGGCGCAGGTGTTTGTTTGATTTTGGTGGGACTTTTTTTTGCATCCAAGTTGTACCAAATGACTTTGATGACCATTGCAGACTATTACCGCGAGAGGTATGGCAAGTCCGTAGAGGTTGTCTGTACGCTCATCATCATGATCAGCTACTTAGGCTGGGTTTCTGCACAAGTGAGCGCCTTGGGGTTGGTGTTCAATGTGTTGTCTGAAGGTGCCATTGGTATGCCGATGGGCATGTGCATTGGCGTGGTCTCCATCTTGGCCTATACCTTGTTTGGCGGCATGTGGTCGGTGGCCATCACTGATTTTATCCAGATGATTATTTTGGTCGTGGGTTTGAGCGTGCTTGCGGTCTTTTCAAGTGATCTTGCAGGAGGTGCGGATCAGGTTTTGGCCTTGGCCACCTCCAGAGACATGTTTAAATTCTTACCTCCCGCTAATTGGCATGACGTGCTCTTTTTCATTGCAGCGGGCGTGACCATCATGTTTGGCTCCATCCCGCAGCAAGATGTGTTTCAAAGGGTGATGTCTGCCAACTCTGTGAAGGCCGCCACCCACGGCCCGGTGATCGGGGG
>JBAXNB010000097.1:0-9279 GCA_037134015.1 Betaproteobacteria bacterium
GGGCGCACAAGCGGTGGCAGCCTTGGCCTATGGAACGGCCTCTGTGCCCAAAGTCGACAAAATCACCGGCCCCGGCAACGCCTATGTGGCCAGTGCCAAGCGGCGCGTGTTTGGCGCCGTGGGCATTGACATGATTGCTGGACCGAGCGAAATTTTGGTCTTGGCCGATGGCAGCACCCCAGCCGACTGGGTGGCCATGGATTTGTTCTCACAAGCCGAACACGATGAGTTGGCGCAAAGTATTTTGCTTTGTCCGGATGCGCATTACATTGAGCGTGTTCAGGCGTCCATGCAAAGGCTCTTGTCCACCATGCCGCGTGCAGAGATCATCCTGAGGTCCATGAACAACCGTGGTGCCCTGATCCAAACGCGAAGCATGCAAGAGGCGTGTGAGATCAGCAATTCGATTGCACCTGAGCATTTGGAGATTTCGTCGATGGATCCGCATGCCTGGGAGCCGCTTTTAAAGCATGCGGGGGCGATTTTTATGGGGGCCTTCACCAGTGAGTCGCTGGGAGATTATTGCGCGGGCCCCAACCACGTCTTACCAACCTCTGGGACTGCGCGCTTTAGCTCCCCCTTGGGGGTCTACGATTTTCAAAAGCGCAGCAGCTTGATTGAGGTGAGTGCCAAAGGGGCGCAGCATTTGGGACGAATCGCCAGTGTGTTGGCCCATGGCGAGGGTTTGAGTGCACATGCCAAAGCGGCCGAGATGAGGCTTCACGAGGAGGCCCCCGACTTGGACGCAGAGGACTCGGCGCTCTTGAAGGCTTTGCAAGCGAATGCTTCCCCGAGTTCCCCCAGTTATCCCAGTTCACCCAAGTCGTCCACGTCGTCCACTTCGTCCACGTCGTCCACTTCGTAAAACTCCTCCACCCAAGACGAACACCGATCTCATCACGTTCACACCATGAATTCAAAGCCAGGAACGCCCGATTTGCGTTGCATCAGACCCGAGGTCAAAGCCTTGTCCGCCTACCATGTGCAGCCCTCGCTTGGGATGATCAAATTGGACGCCATGGAGAACCCTTTCATGCTGCCCCTTGAGTTGCAGCAGCAACTGGGCAAGAGGCTCGGGGCCTTGGAGCTCAACCGCTACCCGGGTCAGGGCATCGAAGACTTGAAATCTCAGTTGTGTGCGTACGTGGATTTGCCCCAAGGGCATGAGCTGATGCTGGGCAATGGATCGGACGAGTTGATCGCCTTGTTGACGCTGGCCTGCATGGCGCCTGGGGCCAAGGTGCTGGCCCCTGAGCCTGGGTTTGTGATGTATGCCATGAGCGCACAATTGATGGGACTTCACTTCATTGGTGTGCCCCTTCGAGATGATTTTGAGTTGGATGAGCCAAGGATGCGCAGTGCCATCGATGAGCACCAGCCGCAGATCGTTTATCTGGCCTACCCCAACAACCCCACCGCCAATTTATGGAACCCCTTGGCCCTGGAGCAGATCATTGCCCAAGTCAGCTCCTATGGCGGGGTGGTGGTGTTGGATGAAGCTTATTCGCCTTTTTCGGGTGAAACGTGGTTGACTCGCATGCGAGAGGACCCTCAGGCCAATGCCCAAGTGATATTGATGCGCACGCTCTCTAAATTTGGCTTGGCTGGTGCGCGCTTGGGGTACTTGATCGCCCAAACCCCTTGGGTGCAAGAGCTCAACAAGGTCAGACCCCCTTACAACGTGAGTGTTTTGAACGCCGCTTGTGCATCCTTTGCCTTGGAGCACCGAGCCGTGTTTGAGGCACAGGCCACTGAGATCATGGCTGAGCGTGAACGGCTCTTCAAATCCCTTCAAGCCTTACCAGGGCTCACCCCCTACCCAAGTCAAGCCAACATGATGCTGGTGAGAATCGCCTTTGAAACCTCCCTCTCGCCAGATGCGCTGGCGCAGAGCGTTTTTGAGGGCTTGAAAGACAGGGGCATTTTGGTCAAAAACGTCTCCAAAATGCATCCTGTTTTAAGCGCATGCTTGCGCGTGACGGTGGGCACGCCTCGCGAGAACGATGCTTTGATCAAAGCGTTTGCCAGCATCGCCCAAGCGCATGTTTAGAAAAAAGTATGCGCTTCTTGCCCAGACTGCTTTAAAATAAACTCCCATGAGCACCCACAGAACAGCACAAGTCACGCGCCAAACGGCCGAGACATTGATTGAAGTCAAAATCAATTTGGACGGCACGGGCGTGTCCAATTTGAAGACCGGCATTGGATTTTTTGACCACATGCTCGATCAAATTGCACGCCACGGGCTGATTGACTTGGACATACAAGCCCAAGGAGATTTGCACATCGATGGTCACCACACGGTGGAAGATGTGGGCATCACCTTAGGACAGGCTTTTTCTAAAGCCTTGGTGGACAAACGTGGGATCAGGCGCTATGGACATGCCTATGTGCCTTTGGACGAGGCCTTGAGTCGCGTGGTGGTTGATTTCTCAGGTCGTCCCGGACTGGTGATGGATGTGCCTTTCAAGAGTTCGGTGATTGGCGCCTTTGACACGCAATTGACCTACGAGTTCTTTCAAGGTTTTGTGAACCACGCCTTTGTCACCTTGCACATCGATAATTTAAAGGGTGAGAACGCGCACCATCAGGCGGAGACGGTTTTCAAAGCCTTTGGGCGCGCTGTGCGCGCGGCTTTGGAGCTCGATCCTCGTGCACCCTTGTTGATGCCTTCCACCAAAGGCTCGCTTTAAAGATCCCTCCCATGATGCGACAAAGTGCCTGGGGTGTTTCCATCAAATCCTCTAGCAAGGGTCGTGTCAAGCGCCGCTTCTTGAAAACCAATCTTTTTTTGCTCGCCACACCCTCCCTCATGAGTTGCTTGGATGCCTAAAGTCTCGGTCATCGATTACGGCATGGGCAACTTGCGCTCGGTGGAGCAAGCCATCAAGCATGTGGCAAGCCCCTTGGGCTTTGAGGTGAGCATCACACAAGATCCTGACGCCGTGAGAGCGGCCGATCGCTTGGTCTTGCCTGGTCAAGGGGCCATGCCCGACTGCATGCGTCAACTGAAGGATTCAGGCCTCTTGGAGGCGCTCCTAGAGAGCGCCAAGAACAAACCGCTTTTTGGTGTCTGTGTGGGCATGCAAATGCTCTTGGATGTGAGCTTTGAGAGCGACAACGAAGTCCCAACACCCTGCCTAGGTCTGATGCACGGTGAGGTCAAACGGTTTGAACTTGAGGGTCGTCTTCAAGCGGATGGTTCGCGCTTCAAGGTGCCTCAAATGGGTTGGAACCAGGTGAGACAAGTGGGCTCTCATCCCTTGTGGGCCGGCATTGCGCAAAACAGTTACTTCTATTTTGTGCACAGTTATTACGCTCAACCGTCCGATGCGCACCACACTGTAGGTGAAACCGAGTACGGTGAACGCTTTACCTCGGCCATCGCGCGCGATAATATTTTCGCAACCCAGTTCCATCCGGAAAAAAGCGCTGACAAGGGTTTGGCGCTTTATCGAAACTTTTTGTCCTGGAATCCATGAGTCTCGCTATGTTTTTATCTGGTGTGTCTTTCCCACTGACCTACAGGTGTGGGTTCTGACATCTCTGCATCTCAAGCACACTTTCAACCATGTTATTGATCCCCGCCATTGATTTAAAAGACGGTCATTGTGTTCGCCTCAAACAAGGCGACATGGACCAATCCACCACCTTCTCCGAGGATCCTGCGCAAATGGCGCTCAAATGGGTGGATCAAGGTGCTAGACGCTTGCACCTGGTGGATTTGAACGGTGCCTTTGCCGGAAAACCTCAAAACTACAACGCCATTCGCTCGATCCTCAAAGCCGTTGGGGAGGACACGCCGGTTCAACTCGGCGGAGGCATTCGTGACTTGGACACCATAGAGAAATACATCGACGGCGGTATTCGCTACATCATCATCGGCACTGCGGCGGTCAAGAACCCCGGGTTTTTAAAGGACGCGTGCTCGGCCTTTGGCGGGCACATCATCGTGGGGCTCGATGCCAAGGACGGCAAGGTGGCCACGGACGGTTGGAGCAAATTGACCGGGCATGAGGTGGTGGACTTGGGCAAGAAGTTTGAAGACTACGGGGTCGAGTCGATCATCTACACCGACATTGGTCGTGACGGCATGCTCTCAGGCATCAACGTCGAGGCCACGGTTCGACTAGCGCAAGCCTTGAGCATTCCAGTCATCGCCTCAGGCGGCTTGTCGAACATGGCCGACATCGAACACTTGTGCGCCGTTCAAGATGAGGGGATCGAGGGGGTGATTTGTGGTCGGGCGATTTATTCTGGGGACTTGGATTTTGCGCAAGCTCAAGCTCGCGCCGATGAGTTGGACGATCTTTGATGCTGGCCAAGCGCATCATCCCTTGTTTGGACGTGACAGCGGGTCGGGTGGTCAAAGGGGTGAATTTTTTGGCCTTGCGAGATGCGGGTGACCCGGTGGAGATTGCAGCTCGCTACAACGAGCAAGGGGCCGATGAGCTGACGTTTTTGGACATCACCGCGACCAGCGATGAGCGTGAGATGATTTTGCACATCATCGAAGCGGTGGCGTCCAAGGTGTTCATCCCCTTGACCGTCGGGGGCGGGGTCAGAACCGTCGAAGACGTGAGGCGCCTTTTGAACGCGGGAGCCGATAAAACCAGTTTCAATTCGGCGGCCATTGCCAATCCGCAAGTCATCCGAGACGCGTCACGCAAATATGGCGCTCAATGCATTGTGGTGGCCATCGATGCCAAAAAAAGAAGCCTTCAAGAGGAGTCCCGAACAGGCCCTGATGGCGCTGCCTTGGGGCCAGGCTGGGATGTTTACAGCCATGGGGGGCGTAAATCGGCGGGCCTAGATGCTGTTCAATGGGCCCAACACATGGCGTCTTACGGGGCGGGAGAGATTTTGCTCACCTCCATGGACCGCGATGGGACCAAGTCGGGGTTTGATCTGGCCTTGACCAAAGCGGTGTCCGAGGCGGTTGGCATCCCGGTGATTGCCTCTGGGGGCGTGGGCACGTTGGAGCACTTGGCCGATGGCATCCAAATCGGCCAAGCCGATGCGGTGCTGGCGGCCAGCATTTTTCATTACGGTGAGTTCACCATTCAAGAAGCCAAGGCCTGTTTGAAGGCCAGGGGCATCGCGACCCGGTCTTGAGTTTTCTTCTTCTTCTTTGAGGTCCATGCACCATGTCTACAGATTGGTTGGAGCAAGTGCGCTTTGATGCACAAGGTCTTTTGCCCGTGATTGCGCAAGAGGCGAGCACCAAGGACGTGTTGATGTTTGCTTGGATGAACAGGGAGGCTTTGGGCAAGACGCTTGAAAGCGGACAAGCGGTCTACTTCAGTCGCTCGAGAAACCGGCTTTGGTACAAAGGCGAAGAGTCCGGCCATGTTCAGCGGGTTGTGGAGATGAGGCTCGATTGCGACCAAGATGTGCTGCTTTTGATGGTGACGCAAGAAGGCCATGTGCCAGGCATTGCATGCCATACCGGTAGACACAGTTGTTTTTTTCTTAAAATGAACGGCGCTTTGGGCCCATCAGAATCGAAACCGCTGGGCCTCGTGCCAGAATGGGACGTTGTAGACCCCGTGCTCAAAGCGCCCTCCAGCATCTATGCCAAGCCTCAGTCAAGCGACTAGGTGTGGGTCCAGAGCCTTCTCTTTTTTTTAACCTTCAACCCACGCTCCTTTATGTCCACTTCTCCCACCTCGTCCCATCTTGATCGACTTCAAGCGGTGATCGAGTCCAGAAAACCCATCCATGGGGGCGACCCTGAGAAGAGCTACGTGGCTCGACTTCTTCACAAAGGGGCGGATGCGATTTTGAAGAAAATAGGTGAAGAGGCCACCGAAGTGGTGATGGCGGCCAAGGACTTGGAGAGCGAGCCCAACGAAGCGCACGCAAAAGCCTTTGTGGGCGAGATGGCCGATCTGTGGTTTCACAGCATGGTGGCCCTGGCCCACTTTGGCTTGACCACGGAGGATGTCGTGTCGGAGCTCGCAAGGCGAGAGGGCCTGAGTGGCCTGGAAGAGAAGGCCTTGAGAAAAGCCGTCTCTAGAGAGCAAGCGCAAAATTGAACCCAATGACCGCATTTTTTTACAAACCATGAGCACACCCCACACCCCTGAGAACCACGCACACGCCAGTGACCCCAACTGCATCTTTTGCAAAATCGTACAAGGGCAAATCCCTAGCAAAAAAGTCTATGAAGACAAAGACCTGTTGGCCTTTCATGACATCAACCCATGGGCCCCCATTCATGTCCTGATCATCCCCAAAACCCATATCCCCTCAATGGCTCAATTGAGCCAAGTGCACGAGGCCGTCATGGGCAAAATCATGGTCAAAGCCGGTGAATTGGCCTTGCAAGAAGGGGCCCTGCCCTACCCTGAAGGCGGGTTCAGGGTGGTGGTCAACACCGGTCGTCACGGCGGGCAAGAGGTCCATCACTTGCATGTGCATGTGCTGGCCGGTGAGCGCCCTTGGCAGAAAATTTAAGCCTAAGCGGTAAACCGTGTTTTAATGATCTGAGTGAGTGTTTTGATGGTCAAGAGCCCTTGGGGGCTCTTTTTGTCATGGGCTTTTGTGCTTTTTAAAGGTTTTTAAAGCCTGCAGGTGGTTTACGCCCCCTCATGGATAATAGAATAAGAAAAGAATGCACAGGGCGAGCACACATGTGCCGACGGTTGCCAAGGCGTTTTAATTCAAGCTTAAGGAGAAGAGTTTCATGGGTTCATTTTCGATATGGCATTGGCTGATCGTTTTGCTGATCATCATTTTGGTGTTTGGAACCAAAAAACTCAAAAACATTGGCTCAGATTTGGGTGGAGCGGTCAAGGGCTTCAAAGATGGCGTGAAGGACGGGCAAACCACGCCTGAAGAGCATCCCGCTCCTGCGCAAAACACCGCGACCCCTCCTGTGGCTCATCAAACTGAGCAAAACACCATCGATGTTCAAGCCAAGCAAAAAGTTTAAAACCCCAAGCGTTTTCAATTGATGTCCTCACCCCCTGCATGACGCCATGATTGACCTTGGAATTTCAAAATTGGCTTTGATCGGTGCGGTTGCACTGATCGTGATTGGTCCAGAGAAGTTACCCAAAGTGGCGCGCACGGTGGGCACCTTGATTGGCAAGGCGCAACGCTACATGGCCGATGTCAAGGCCGAGGTCAACCGTGCGATGGAGATGGATGAGCTCAAGAAAATGAAAGAAAGCATGGAGTCCGCTGCCAACCAGGCGCAGCAAAGCTTCAACGACACCACCCACGCTTTTGAGAAAGATTGGACCCATGCGACCAGCGGGTTTGATGGCACCGATGTGATGACGAGTTCGGCCTTGTATGAGGCGCCTGTTTACATGCCGCAATACCGCCACCCGGGTAAAAAATGGCGTTTGAAGCAGTCCACGACCCCCAAATGGTACAAAGCCCAGCAAGGGGTCAGGACCAAGGCTTTGTCGGGTGCTGCACGGGTGGCTCGTTTTAGACCTCGAAAGGATGTGACAGGCTCCTCTCTCACGCCTTGAGTGTTCAAGTGCGCTTGTGCCATCTTTTCTCAGCTTGATTTGCCTACACCCAAATTCTCATCGTCCTTATGTCTGACCCCTCCAAGCCCTCCAGCGCCACGGTGACGCCCACCGAAACGGCAGGTGAGCAGGCTGCTGCGCCCCAAGAAACACCGCACCCGAGTGACAAGGACGAGTTGTCCGGTTCAGAGCAGCCCTTTGTTCAGCACTTGGTTGAACTTCGTGATCGCTTGGTCAAGTCGGCCATTGCCATTGCGCTGGCCTGTTTTGCGTTGTCTTTGTACCCAGGGCCAGCGGACTTGTACGATATTTTGGCCGCCCCTTTGGTTGCTCATTTGCCAGCCGGCACCACGCTCATTGCGACATCGGTGATTTCACCTTTTTTGGTGCCCTTGAAGATTTTATTGATGGCCGCCTTTTTGCTGGCTCTTCCCGTGGTGCTCTACCAGGTTTGGGCCTTTGTGGCGCCAGGACTTTATTCACATGAAAAGAAGTTGGTTTTGCCTTTGGTGATTTCCAGCACCTTGTTGTTTTTTTTGGGTGTGGCCTTTTGTTATTTCTTTGTCTTTGGTCAGGTGTTCACCTTCATCCAAAGCTTTGCGCCAAAAAGCATCACCGCAGCACCAGACATTGAGGCTTATTTGAGCTTTGTTTTGACCATGTTTTTGGCGTTCGGCATGGCGTTTGAAGTGCCCATCGTGGTGATTGTCTTGGCCCGCATGAACATCTTTTCGATCGAAAAACTCAAGTCTTTCAGGTCTTATTTTGTGGTCCTGGCGTTCATTGTGGCGGCGATCGTCACGCCCCCGGATGTGGTCTCGCAACTGGCTTTGGCCATTCCGATGTGCTTGCTCTATGAGGTGGGTATTTGGGCGGCGCAAATTTTTATCAAAAACACCCAAGCCCCTGAGGATCGGGATTGAACTCAGCTCTGTCACCCAAGGTATCGATCATGTGTTGAGGGTCTTGACCCCCAACAAGCAAGGCCATGGTGACGCTTGCGATTCGCGCAGGTGCTGTGTGATTTAAACTCTTCGAACGACTTCAACACCAATGCAACGATTATGAAAAAACTCTGGATTTTGTTCTCACAAGTGGTGACTGTTTTGTTGGCGGTGTGGTTCATTTTGGTGACCTTAAAGCCCGAGTGGCTCAACCAGCGTCCTGGGTTTTCTGCTTTAAGTCTCTCGCAAGCCCCGGAGGCGAACGCAGAATTTCAGCCGTCTTCTCCTGGCAGCTTGAGTCAAGCGGCCAAAAAAGCGTCTCCTGCGGTTGTGAGCATCAACACCAGCAAGGTGCCTGAAAAAGGCATGAACAAAAACGATCCTTGGCAACGCTTCTTTTTTGGCGAGCGCGAGGAGGCCCCAACCGCTGGTCTTGGCTCTGGGGTGATCGTGAGTCCCGAGGGCTACATCTTGACGAACTACCATGTGGTTGAAGAGGCCGATGAAATCGAGGTGAGTTTGAACGATGGGCGCAAGGCCAAAGCGCAAATCATTGGGGTCGATCCTGATTCGGATTTGGCCGTTCTGAAAGTGAAATTGGACAATTTGCCAGTCATCGTTTTGGGCAAATCTGAGAAGCTGCAAGTGGGCGACCAAGTCTTGGCCATAGGCAACCCCTTTGGGGTCGGACAAACGGTCACCAGTGGCATCGTGTCAGCCTTGGGTCGCAATCAACTGGGGCTCAACACATTTGAGAACTTTATCCAAACCGATGCGGCCATCAACCCAGGCAACTCGGGTGGCGCCTTGGTGGATGTGTATGGCAATTTGATGGGCATCAACACCGC